>NZ_JAGYWT010000001.1:0-19163 GCF_019279095.1 Microbacterium sp. BF1
CCTGGTAGTCCACCCCGTAAACGTTGGGAACTAGTTGTGGGGTCCATTCCACGGATTCCGTGACGCAGCTAACGCATTAAGTTCCCCGCCTGGGGAGTACGGCCGCAAGGCTAAAACTCAAAGGAATAGCGAACTCGCCGGCGAGAACGCGGCTGCTGTCGCCGCGGCGCTGCACAAGCGCGATGCCTCAGACAGCGCCGTCGTCGACTTCCTCAACGCCGCAGAAGGCGTCGAGGTCGTCGATTCGACGGAACTCGATTTCCCCCAGACCATCGATGCCGTCCTCACGGTGATCGAACGAATCCAAGGAGCACACCGTGGCTGACGACGAATACGAAGGCGGCCCCGACCAGCTCGCCGAGAAGATGGACCAGCTCGACGAGCATCTCGCCGAGCAGCGTGCGGAGACACTGCGCGCCGGACTCTCCGACTACGAGCTGGACGACGAGGATGCGGAACTCCTCGCGGGCATCACGCTCGGCGAGGACGGCATCCATTACAGCCCGGCGCTGCCCGTGGTGGCGATCGTCGGACGACCGAACGTGGGCAAGTCCGCGCTCGTGAACCGCATCCTCGGCCGCCGCGAGGCCGTCGTCGAGGACACCCCGGGCGTGACCCGCGACCGCGTGACGTACAAGGCCGAGTGGGCCGATCGTCGCTTCTCGCTCGTCGACACCGGCGGATGGGAGCCTGACGCCCGCGGCATCGACCGGTCGGTCGCGATGCAGGCCGAGGTCGCGATCGACCTCGCCGACATGGTGCTGTTCGTGGTCGACGCGATGGTGGGTGCGACGTCGACAGACGAGCACGTCGTGAAGCTGCTGCGCAAGAGCGGCAAGCCGGTGTTCCTCGTCGCCAACAAGATCGACGATGCCCGCCAGGAGCCGGAGACCGCGGCCCTGTGGAGCCTGGGCCTCGGTGAGCCCCACCCCGTGTCCGCCATCCACGGACGTGGCGTCGCCGACCTGCTGGACGCCGTGCTGAAGAAGCTTCCCGAGGTCTCGGCCGTCGCGAAGCAGGAGATCGGCGGCCCGCGTCGAGTGGCGATCCTCGGACGCCCGAACGTCGGCAAGTCGTCGCTGCTGAACAAGGCAGCCGGCGAGGAGCGCGTGGTCGTTAACGACCTGGCCGGCACCACCCGCGACCCGGTGGATGAGGTCGTGGAGCTCGGCGGGAAGATGTGGCGACTGGTCGACACTGCCGGCATCCGCCGCCGCGTGCACATGGCCCAGGGCGCGGACTTCTACGCCTCACTGCGCACTTCTGCCGCGCTGGAGAAGGCCGAGGTCGCGGTCGTCGTGCTCGACGTCTCCGAGACGATCAGCGAGCAGGATGTGCGCATCATCGACCTCGTGCTCGAGTCGGGCCGCGCGCTCGTGCTCGCGTTCAACAAGTGGGATCGTCTGAACGACGACGACCTCGAGAACGCCGACCGCCGTCGCTACCTCGAGCGTGAGATCGAGCAGGACCTGGCGCACGTCGCCTGGGCCCCGCGCGTGAACATCTCGGCGAAGACCGGTCGTCACCTCGACAAGCTCGTGCCGGCGCTGGAGACGGCGCTGGAGAACTGGGATCGTCGTATCCCCACGGGCAAGTTCAACGCCTTCCTGGCGGAACTCGTGGCCGAGCACCCGCACCCGCTGCGTGGTGGAAAGCAGCCGCGCATCCTGTTCGGCACCCAGGCGTCGACGCGTCCGCCGACGTTCGTGCTGTTCACGACAGGGTTCCTCGACCCGGGATACCGCCGATTCATCCAGCGGCGTCTGCGTGAGCTCTATTCGTTCGAGGGCACGCCGATCGTGATCAACATGCGGGTGCGCGAGAAGCGTCAGCGCTGATCTGTTCCGGCGCGTGTCGCGCCGTGGTGCCGTGACCCCGATGCTGTGAAAGGCTGAGGGGGTGACTGTCGTACCTCCTGCCTCCGGTGAACCGCGTCGCCCTGAGGGGCCGCGGAATCCCGGCGATGCCTGGATGATCGCGGAGTCGGGGGAGAAGTACTGGGGCCGCTTCGGCGCTGCCGGTCTTCTCGCCTACGACCCTGCCCGGGGGATCCTGCTGCAGCATCGCGTCTCGTGGAGCCACTTCGGGGGCACCTGGGGGCTGCCGGGAGGCGCGCTGCACGAGGGGGAGAGCGCGATCGCCGGAGCCATCCGCGAAGCTCAGGAAGAGGCAGGCGTCCCGGACGGGGCGGTGCGACCCCGGTTCACGAGCGTTCTCGACCTGGGGATCTGGGCGTACACGACCGTCGTCGCCGATGTGCGGGTTCCTTTCGAGCCGGTGATCAGCGACCCGGAGAGCGTCGCCCTGGAATGGGTGCCGGTCGATCAGGTCGATTCTCGACCGTTGCACCCCGGCTTCGGAGCGTCGTGGCCGGCGCTGCGCGCGCTGCTCACCGTGCGTCCGGCTGTCGTGGTGGATGCCGCGAACGTCGTCGGATCTGTTCCGGACGGCTGGTGGAAGGATCGCGCAGGGGCGGCGGCTCGTCTGAGGGCTCGGCTGGATGGACTGTCGGTCTCTGCGGACGACCTGGAACTCGGGGGTGACGAGTGGTTCCCCGAGGTGTCGATGGTGGTCGAAGGGCAGGCCCGAGGAATCGATGACGATGCGAGCGCAGTCGCCATCATCCGGGCGGAGGCCGCGGGCGACGACGCGATCGTCGCCGAGGTCGAGCGCCGCGTCGCCGGTGCGGAGACGGTAGTCGCAGTGACCAGCGACCGGGAACTCCGCGAACGAGTGGAGCGCGCCGGTGCCGGTCAGGTCCGATCCGCAGGATGGCTTCTCGAAACTCTCGCGGCGCACGGCTGACTTCGTCTCCCGCTCTGCGGACATCATGATTCAGACGAACATCACGCGTCGGGGTGGCGGGTCGACGTAGTCGCGACCCAGGGGGCTGTGCCACGTGACGCTGCCGTCTTTCTCCTGCTGGGCCGTCCAACGATGCGGGTCGGGCATGTCTGGATGCTTGAGCGTGTGGTGACCACGGCAGAAGTGACCGAGGTTGTCGATTCTGGTCTTCCCGCCCTTCGCGTGGTCACGATTGTGGTCGATCTCGCAGCGGTGCACCGGCATGCGGCACCCGGGGAACCGGCAATGCTGGTCGCGCGCACGGAGGAACCGTCGCATCCCCTCGGTCGGCGTGTAGGTGTCGGTCTCGACCACCATGCCGGTCGGGTCGAGGAACAGGCGGCTCCAGCCGGTGTTGCGACCCGCGAGGTCGCGGGCGATGTCGGGGTGAAGTGGGCCGTGTCCGTCGAGTTCCGCAATCTTGTCGTCGGCGCCGGCGAGCGTTGTCGCCGCGACGGTGACCTGGATACGGGCCTGGATGCCGTCGAGGCCGTCGCCGTGCGCGACGCTGGGGTCTGCGGTGAGGAGGAGATCCGTGAAGAGGTCGGCTTCCGTCTGCGCCCACGTCCGAGTGTCGGTGGGGAAGTGCTCGACCTCGGGGTCGGTGGCGAACGTGTCGCCGCCGGTGCTCGGGATCACCCCGTCGTCGAGCAGGTCGAACGCGGGGTCGTCGAGCGAGAGATCTTCGGGGCTGATGCCATCGACTTCCTCGAACCACCAGGGCAGCGGCGCGATATCGCGGTCGCTTCGAGTGCGCACGACCTCGCGCGTCATACGGTTCAGCCTGTCGGAGATCGCGGTGGCGATCCACTCGGGCAGCACTGCAGTGAGCAGGGCCAGCCCGTCGTCGAGGGACTTCACCGTGACGCAGCGCTCTTCCGCAGCACGTCGGTGCCTCTGCACGACGGTCTCGCCGACGAGCGCGGCTGCGACTTGGCGCGCATGAGCCTTCGTGCGCGCTGCCGTGTCTTGTTCGGCGACCACCAACACCGCCGTCTCGAACAGGCTCATGACCGCCGAATCGACCTTGTTGTTGCGGACGGCTTCGGCGACGATCGCGCTCGCCCTGGCGATCTCGCGCACGTGCCCGGCGCTCACGGCGCCCTTCGAGAAAGCGGCGCGGACGGCGGGGAGAGAGGTGTGTAGCGCCTGGGCATCGGCGAAGGCGAACTCCATCGAGCCTTTCGACACGTGCCCGGCGGCGGAGAACTCCGCGATCATGGAACGGTAGATCGCCTCTCGATGGAAGGGGCTCACGGTTACTTCGGCATCGTGCAGGGCGATCTGCTCGGTCAGCAGCTCTGCGGCTTCCGCCTCGAGCGCGGCGATCCGACGCCTCGTCGCGACCCAGGCATCCAGGACGCGACGTCGCTCCTCGAGTTCGAGGTCGAGATCGGTCGTGTTCGCCATACCTCCAGTTTAGAACATAGTTTCGAATGAAAGAAAGTGGGAGGGGGCATGAATACCGAGATATCAGGTCAGGCGGTCGTCGTTGCGTCCACGAAGCTTGTCGATGTCGCGACGCTCTCGCTTCGTCGGACGCCCGGCCCCACGATCACGAAGGCCCAGGGCGGCTTGAGGCTCGCGCTCGGGCGTGCGGTCTTCGTAGGCGAGCGCCGCTACCGGCGCTCCGACGCGCTTGACCAAGAGCTGACGAACGATGAGGATCCGATCGAATCCCGCGATGCGGATGCGCAACTCGTCGCCCACACGAATCTGCTGCGCCGCCTTCACCTTGTCGCCGTTCACCCTTACATGCCCTGCGCGGCATGCTGTCGTCGCGGCCGAGCGCGTCTTGTAGACACGGATCGCCCAGAGCCAGCTGTCCACACGTGCGGCATCCATCAGGAACTCGTCCTCCGCAGGGATACGAGTGCGCCCGCGATGATCAGGCCCTGGCCGATCACGTAGGTGAGCATCACCGCGGGGCTGCTCCACGACGGCAGGGAATCGGGGAGGAAAAGGCGGAAGGCGAGGATCGTGTCGCTCGCGAGGAAGAAGGCCCCGCCGACCGCGACGAGGGGATGGCAGCGCGCCGAGAAGGCTGCGGTGGCGCCGAGGATGAGTCCGTAGAGGGCGACCGCCACGAGCAGGCCGCCGGTGTGCGGACCGAGGAGAGCGATCATCGCGACCCACCAGGCGGCGTACACGAGAGCCCACCAGGGCATCCGACGCGTCGACAGGTGTCGGATGAACAGAAGAATGTATGCCACGTGCGCGATGCCGAAGAACAGCAGCATCAGGGGCAGCTCGGGACCGGCGGGGAAGAATGCCCCTGCGCCGTCGCCGAGCCAGGAGAACAGCAATGCCGCGAGCAACAGGAACACCGTGATGCGCGGAGTGAGATGTCGCGCCACGACCAGCACCGGAATGGCGAGCATCGGCATCAGGAGCAGCTTGGTGGGTGCGGCGAACGAGTTGTCCGTGGCCAGCAGGACGACGTGGACGATCGAGATCACGACGAACGGCAAGAAGGCCCACGTGAGTGAGAGGGACGGGGCGCGACGCTGCATCCCCTCATCGTAGGATGACGCCCGTGACGGGCTCTCGGGGGCCGCGCTGGTCACGATTCGACGGTGACCTGAACGACGCTGTCGTCCACGCCGAGATGCACGGCGGGCCAGTATCCCTCGGGGAAGTGCTCGCCGCAGCCGTCGATGAGGTGCAGGACGACCGTGCCGTCTGCGGCGGCCTCGATCGCTTCGATGGTGAGGTCGGATGCGGCGTCGTCGAGCTCGTGGGCTTCGGGGGCGCTCGTGCTGAAGTTCGTGACGACCGCATCGGTCGCGATCCGCCTCATGACGTGCAGTCGCTTCACCGTGTCGCGCAGTCGGGGGAGGAGCGGGGCGACCCCGTCGGTCGTCGTGCCCTCGAGCATGAGTTCGAGCTCGGTGCCCTCGATGGAGATCGTGCCGACGAACCAGTCATGCGTCAGGACCGTGCCGTCCGTGAGCTCCGAACGGGCGCGCGCGAACGTGCCGAGCTCTGGATCGTCGATGGTCGAAGTCTCGTCGCTCATGCCTTCACGCTAGCGGCTTCTCGATGGTCACGATCATGCGGCGAGGTCGAGGACCACGAGAGCGCGACCTGGCTTCATCTCTGTCTTCAGGGCGAAGCCGGCGGAGAGGAACGTACCGAGCGTGCCGTGGAACAGGTCATTGGGGCGCTGCTTCTCTCCCTTCGTGTCGACGGGGTATCCCTCGATGATGCGGGCGTCGGATTCGCGTGCGTACTCCACGGCGGCATGCAGGAGTTCGAGAGTGAGTCCGGTGCCGCGGTGCTCTCGGCGCACCACGAAGCACGTCACAGCCCACACGGAGTCGTCGTCGAACGGTTCGGTGCTCGCGGCCGCGATGGTGCGGGTACGTGGAATCCGTGCGTGGCGGATACGCGAACCGATCCGGATCCAGCCAGCGGCTTCACCATCGACGTAGGCGATGATCCCCGGGGGCGGGCCCTCCTCGATCTCGGCACGGAACAGCTCGGCGCGCTGCGGAGCTGAGGTGGCGTTCCAGTCCTTGTTGCTCAGCACCGGCCACAGGCACTGGCAACTGGCCCCATCGCCGCCGCCGGTGAGCGCATGCTGCACGTCATCCCACCGCGCGGTCGTCGCCACCTCGGTCGTGATCGTCGCCATGCCGCGACGCTACGCCGGGCATCCGACACTCGCAACGCCTCGGTTCGCGGAGGGGCCGAGGATGCGGCTAAGATAGGGGAGTTGCCTGCGCGAGAGTGCAGAACAACGGGCTGTGGCGCAGCTTGGTAGCGCACTTGACTGGGGGTTAAGGGGTTTGCCCCTCCCAGACGGCCCGAATAACTGAAAATTGAATGCCACGGGCTGTGGCGCAGCTTGGTAGCGCACCTGACTGGGGGTCAGGGGGTCGCAGGTTCAAATCCTGTCAGCCCGACAGAAAAACCCTGATGAGAAGCAATTTTCATCAGGGTTTTGTTGTTTCCGGGGGTCGCAATTTTTGGTCCCCTTCTGGTCCCCCTCGACTTCTCGGCGGCGTGAGCCTGTGGACAACGGAACCCGTCGCGAAGCCCTGCCTGTGGATAAGGGGACCAAAAGGGGACCAGAATCACTTTCCGCCGGCTCGTCGGCATCCGCGGGGACATCACAGGCCCCGTGTTGAGGGGGCGCTCCGGGCTGCTCGGCGCTTCTGCCCGGAGGGTGAGAGGAACGCGTTGGCCTGCTCCGCGGCCGACGCAAGGTGCCGGTCGTCAGGATGCACGTATCCGCGGGTCGTCTCCATCGATGCGTGCCCGAGGATCTCCTGGAGCACGTGCAGTGGAACACCGGCGTCAGCCATCCAGGTCGCTCCTGTATGGCGGAGCCCGTGACGGGTCAAATCCGGCAGCCCGAGGCCAGCAACGATCGCGTCCCAGTTGGTGGCATCCCTGACGGTCGCAGTCGTGAGCACGCCGCCCTTCGGCCCGACGAGTAGTTGATCATCTGGTGCTTTCCCCTCGGCCAGGCGTTTCAGGACGGGCCGGAGGGGCTCGAGGATCGGGACGCGCCGCTCTTTGCGGCTCTTGGTGGGTTTGGTGACGAGTCCGCCTTTGCCAGGGAAGATCTGTCGGGCGATGACGACGAGGTTCTTCTCGAACCGCACGTCCCCTACCTGCAGCCCAGAGACTTCTGAGGAGCGGGCGGCGAGGAGCGCGGCGAGCATGACGAAGTCGCTGTAGGGCTGGCCGACCTTCCCGCACGCCTTGGCAAGCTTGGTGAGGGTCTTCATGTCCGGGATCGCGTGCGCGCGCGGGGAGGCCTGCTCGGCGGACTGGGTTCGGAACGCGTTGCGGTTCAGGCTGCGCTTCGCGCGGTTCTTCGCCGGATTGATCGCGAGTAGCCCGTCGCGGACGGCCTCATCGAGAACCCGCACGAGTGGGGCGATGGAGTTCTTGATCGTGGATGCCCCGTAGCGCTGTTCCCACTCGTCGATGGTGCGATCGATGATGCCCGCGGTGATCTGCGCCACCGGCAGGTGTCCGAGTGCGGGCAGGACACGGAGTTTCAGTCCGAACCCGTAGATCTCCCCGGTCGAGGTTGGGTCCAGGCCGCGCGCCCACCGGTCACCGATCGAGGTGACGAACTCCGTGAGCGTCATGGAAGTATCCATGCCCTTTATGGAGGAAGTGCGCAGCTGGTCGAAGAACGTATGGGCGGCTGCCTCGTCGGGGACGATCTCGGAGCGGATGATGCGGCGTTTGGTGATCGGGTCCGTCCACCGTGCGCGGGCGCGAACGCCATAGGAGCGGCGCTCCATATCGGTGGAGACCTTCACCCCGATCGGCGGGACCGCCCTTGGCTCGGCTCTGGGGAGTGGCTCACTCCTGCGGGGCATGCTCGTGCTCGAGTTCGGCCAGCCACGCATCGACAGCGTCGATCCGGTAGCGGGCGATGCCGCCCAGACGGATGAACGGCGGCCCCGTTCCCGCGGACCGCCACCGTGACAACGTTGATTCGGACACTTTCAAGTAGGTGGCGATGTCGCGGCTGTGCATCAGCGGGGACGCGACAGCCGCGTGTGGTGTCTCCGTCATGAGACTTCCCCGGTCGTGGGGATGAGGGAGCGGTAGAACCGGTCTTCCTCGTCGCGGCGTTTGCTGACCTCGGCGAGCACGAACTCCACGAACTCCGTCTCCCGGTCCTCGATGACGAAGTCCTCAACGGCGGGTGCTGGCGGTTCACCGGGCCAGCTTGTCTGCCGGGTCGGACGGTCACGGTCCAACCGTGAGCCTGCGGTAGCGACCCAGTCCCGAAGACGCAGGCGCGCATCGGCGAAGTCGCGGTGCCAGGCGAAAGGTGCTGATCCGCTCTTCTCCGCGTCGTACGAGCACAACCAATGCAGGTGCAGTGCGGAGAGCTCCCACAGCAACTCAGGGTGGTGATGCCAGAACGGCGGAACCACCGAGGCGGGGAGACCGTAGGTGTTGCGGAGCCAGTGCACCCACCGGTTGAGTTCCAGCCATTCCGCTTCCAGATCCTCGGGGCTCAGGAGGTTCCAGTTGATCGGGTGCGGGGGCTCGACCAGCAATGGGCCTTCGAACTCGGCATCGAAGTCGTCCTCCTCGATCACCTCGGGCTCGGGGGTGTGGTCATCCATCACAGCCACCGCTCAGATGCTCGCGCGCGACGCGACGCTGGTCCGTTGCCGCGGACTCGCCTCGAGCGCCGGCTCTTCCCGAGCTGGGGTTTGCCGCTCAATCGCCGACCGCCGCGGTGAACGGTCGACGTCGTAGCGGGTGCGTGCGAGGTCGTGTCCGATGCGTGAAGCGATGAACTCCTCGGCAGACACGGTCTGCCCGTCCTTGTCGTAGTTGTACTCGTGGACGCGCCCGGTAGCGACGAACTTGTCGCCTTTCTGGAACCGGGCGGCAGCTTCTTCAGCGGCCTTCTTGAAGATCGTCAGGTCGTGGAAGCTTGGTTCGAGCTGAGTGAACGATCCATCGGGTTCTTGCTGGGAGTGCTCGATCCCGACTCGCGCATGAAACCGTGGCACACCATTCTCGGTGGTTGTGAGCCGGGGCTGTGTGGCGATGAACCCGGAAATGGACTGCTGCGTGTCGATACTCATCGGACTGCTCCTGTCAGGTGAGGCGACAACTCCCTGTCGCCGCTCACTTGCCAGGTGCACCACACTCACCCGCTGTTGACCGGGTCATGGACGCTGTTGAAGCAGCCTCTCGATCGCGGAACGACTCACGCGAAGATCGGCCGCATCTCGCCGCGTCGTCCAGGCACGGAGCCTCGCGACGATGGGTGGTGCCGCGCGGAGGAGAATCAGGCCGGTGCCGAAGGGGAGGGTGCGGATCACGTCGGGAGGCATGATCGACACCCGCCGGATGGAGCGTTGCGCGGAGCGGGAGCCGTGATCGCCGATGGTGGTGGAGTCGGTGATCTCGTCACGCTCACCGATGAGCGTCGTGAGGTCTTGGAGGTCGCGAGAGTTGGAAGCTCCACCGAGGATGATCTTCACAATCGACGCGTCCCAGATTGCCCCGGCGGCGTTGTCTGACCACTTCTCTCGTGCTTGCGCGAGGGACTGCAACACCGGCATCGTCGTGATCCCCGTACCGCCGCCTTCCGCCATCAATGTCGGAAGGGACGGCAACGGGGCAAGGTTCCCGATCTCATCCAACGCGAGCAAGAGGGGTGGGTCGAGGCGGGCGGCGGGTGATCGGGCGGCGAGGCGGCGTGCGGCTTCGACGAGGTCTTCCACGAACGCCGATACCAGTGCCGCGCTGTTGTTCGCCCCGGCACCCGTAGCGAGGAGGTAGACGGTGCCGCGCTTGCGGAGGAACTCTTCGGGATCGAACCGCTCGTCCGGGCCGGGACTCACCGCATCGAGCACCCGTGGGTCTGCGAGGGCGGCGAGTGAGAGGGAGACGCCTTGCCAGATGGAGTCGCGGGTTCTCGGGTCTGCGTCGATCATCGCCTGCAACGAATCCGCCCACCCCGTAGCCGCAGCCGGGCTCGCGGTGAGTATCGCGACCGCATCGGACGCTGCGGCGGGGTCGAGTGTCCAGCGGAACAGCTCTGCCGGGCTGCGGTGATCGAGGGCGGCGGCGTGGAGGAGCGCTTGGAGGGCGGTGCGGGTCTTGCCTTCCCAGAAGTCACCGCCTTCGACACCGCCGGCGGACAGGCCGGTACCGGCGGCAAGTCCGGTGGCACGGATCATCGCCGTCAACGGGTCCTCACACCCCCGGATCGGCGACCATCTCAGGCCCGACGGTACGCCTTCGGCGAGGTGCTGCGGGTCGAACACCGCCACCGGGCGGCCGTTCGCGCTGCGGGCGGTGAGTGTGGCGGTGAGGTTGTCGGGGCGTGTGGAGGTGGTGATGACCGCGCCAGGGGCGTCGAGGATCGCGTTGATCACCACATGCAGGCCCTTCCCCGAGCGGGGCGGCCCGATCAGCAGAATCGAGTCCTCCACGCTCGCCCACACATCCATGCCTCGTGATGTGCCGAGGAGATAGCCGATGTCCAGCGCGGTCGGGGCCTTCACGGAGGGACGAAGCTGCCTGCCTCGGCGCAGCAGTGCCTTCTCAGACGCGGCCGAGGTCACGTCAGTGCGAGTGGCGATCCCCACGATCCGATACGGGTCGACCTTTGTCCGCCGGGAGTGCTCCCGAAACGTTCGCCAGACCCACCAGCCTGCCGATCCGACGCCGATGATCAGGAGGCCCGCGACGATCCAGTAAGCGACGGGGTTCAGCCCGGCAGCGCCGAGTGCCGCGCCCGGATCGCCGGGACGCAGAAGCACCCCGAGACCGGCCTCGATCCCACCCGAAGGCTGCTCGACCCCGGTGGCCCAGGCGGTGATGCTGCCGGCGGTGCGGAGGATAACCGCGAGGGCGGCGGCGGCGATGAGGGCGAAGATGCCGAGGTTCGCCAGCTCATCCCCAAGCGCCCCACCCTGGCGCGGGGTACTCACTGGAGTCTGCCGATGAAGAGGGTGCTGGAGACGCGGCCGAGGAGGATCACTTCACCTGTCACCGCAGCCGTAGCCTGTTCGGCGGTGAGGAGGGCGCGGGCGGTGCCGTCGCCGCTGGCGTCGCTGTGAGCGTGGATGATCGCGACCGCGACATCCTCGCCCGGCACAAACCCCGAGCCCACGACCTGATGCAGCACCGGCGGGGCCGCGCTGAGAGGCGGCGGGGTGACAGGCGCAGGGTCGGATGCTTCCCACGGTGTTGGCGCGGGCCGTTCGCGGGGTGGGGTGATGATGTCGGTGAATGTCGAGCCGTCCGTTTCCCGCACCTGCACCCGCAGCGGTGTCCGGTGGCGGGTGGTGAGGGTGTCGAGGATCGCGGGGAATGACTCTCGCCGCCAGGCGGGTGCGAAGGGTTCCGGCAGATACGGGGCACCGTCGACGGTGACGGTCATGCTCCCGTCGGCGGCGATCGTGAACTCCACCACCGGCACCACGAACGGCCCACCGATCTCAGGCTTCGGTGTTTTCGGGGGCTGGTGGTCGGGGTTGGTGCGGCGGTAGCGGGGCTTCGGTGTCACAGGGCGGTCCTTCCAAACGTGCGCAGGATGTCGCCATGCAGGTGCGCCCGCGCATCCCCGAGCGCAGGACGCCTGGGCGCAGAAAGGTGGGAGGGCACGAACCTGGGGGTGGTTCGTGCCCTCCTGTGCTGACCCGATGTGTTGGGGGTGCCAGCAGGTCAGCCGTTCATCTGCGGGCTATTCCGCTTTGCTCCCTCGAACTGGGCCCTGAACTCCTCGAACCCCTGGTCCTCCTCACGGACGTACCCGACGCGTGCGCGGGCGATCGCAAGTCGACGCCCGAACAGCAGCACCCCGCCCGTCGCTGCGGCGATCAGGCCGCCTGCGAGGCCGAGCGGCCACCAGTCACCGCCGCCGGTGTGCGCGAGTTCACCCGGCGTACCCGGCTTGCTCGGCTCATCCGGAACCGGTGTGACGATGGTGGTTTCGTCCGGTGCGCCGCACACGCCACGGTGCAGAATCGTGCCGTCCTTATCGGTGACGGTCTCCACCCAGTAGTAGACGCCCGTCCGGTCGAAGACCACCTCGTCGGAGCCATACTCGCCCGGCCCGTCCAACTCGATCACCGTCGAGGTGAACACCAGTTCCTCCGGGGTGCAGGTGGCGGTATCGCCGTCCTGCCGGTACGCCTCGAACCGGAGTTGCGCTCCGGCGGGGACGGTGCCGGTAACGGTAGCGACATCATGCGCCGGATCACCGAGCGTGACGGTCGGGACCGCGTTCGTCTTCACGGACAGCTCCTCCGGCTGCTCCTTCACGATCGTCGTCTCACCAGGCGCCCCGCACTCACCCTCAGCAATGATCTCGCCATTGCTGTCGTAGAGCGTTTCGATCCAGTACACGTTCCCCGCCGTATCGACCCTGGTGGTCCCGGAGCGGTAGATACCGGCCTGGGTGACAGGGATCTCCTCGCTCTCGAAGAACGGCACCTCACACACCGGCCCGGCCTCTGCCGGGTGCGGTCCGTAGGCGCGGAACACGAGGAACGCGCCGTCAGGAATCTGGGTGCCCTGCACGAGCGCAGTGTCCGAGAAGGGCTGACCGACGAACGCTTCCGGCGTCGCCTGCGTGATCACCGACACCGGCACCTCCGTGCCGGTGGGTGGGACGTAGAAGCGTTCCAGCACATCCGCCGGCGACGACTGGTACGGCTGCACCCGATCATCACCCGCAAACGTCGTCACGAGGACGTAGAAGCCGGGCTCGGTCGGCACGATCTTGTCCTCATCCGTGTACCCCAGCTTGTAGACCCCATTCCGAGCGGGCGTAGTCAGCTCCGTGAGGATCGGTGCGGTGTGGAGGTCGAGGTCATCGGTGAGCTGGGTGTCGGTGGCGAAGGGGCCGTAGACGGTGTGCCACAGCTCGTCGACGTCCGCACCCCAGTACCCGTCACCGGTGAAGTCGCCGTGGTTCGCCGGGAACCCGGTCACCGTCACGACATCGAAGGCGCGACCGCCGGGGTGCACGTTGTACTCCCGCATCAGCGAGGTCGTGGTGATCGGCCACCTGACCGAGCTGGTCTCGACGGTGATGCCGTAGTCGTCCTGCCAGCCGTTCGCGAGGTAGTCGCGCACCCACTCCGGCTGCGACGTCGTCCGAACCTCCCACACCCAGGTCACGAACCCGCCCGTCGGGGCGAGGATCGACGGGGACGTGTAGATGCCGGGACCGTCAGCAGTGACCGTGACCGTTCCCAGCGGCACCGACGCCGAATCGATCACCGCGTCCTGGGCCGGGGGTAGGGTGCCGGGGACTTGGTAGGCGGTGCCTTCGAAGATCACCGGAATGTACGCGCCGTCCTTCTTCAACCAGACCCCGTTGCTGCTGGAAACTGTGATCGTGTCGGTGAGGGCATCACCGGGGACGGCGAGACGCTGATCTGCCTCCGACAGCGCGACTGGCTGGAACGGCACCACCGATGTTTCTGTGACCTGTCCGAAGCGGTCGGTGAAGGAATCGGTGAGGTACTTCGCATTCGCGCCGTGGGCGTCCTTGTCGATGCTCCACACCCAGGTGTAGAAACCGGACTCCGCGGCGATGATGCTGCCTGGCGACGTGTACGAACCCGCACCGGTCAAGGTCACAGTCTCTGTGCCGGCGACCATTGCCCCGGCAGGCGGGGTGTCGGCCTCGGCGGGCTGCTCATCGAACGGCCCATATAGGGTGCCGGTCGCGGTCACTTCAATCGATGCACCGTCGAGGTGAATCCAGGTGCCCTTCGACACCGACACCGTGAGCCCGTCCACGAACGCGTCACCCTCGGCCACGTAGCGGGAGGCGACCTGAGTGGTGATACTCGGCTGGAAGTCCAGCTCGATGACCGGGGACTCCGCACTCGCGGAAAGCCCCGTTGAGGAACCTGCGACCGCAGCAACGAGACGCTGTGAACCGGGAGTGGAATACAGGTCGAGGGCGGCCCCGTACCCGGCGGCCGCGATACTCATCGACGCGCCCACCCGATACGACGGAACCCCGTCCGCAGGCGTGCCTGTGATCGGGTGCGCGCCCGCACCGATCGTCCGAGAGGACGACCCGTCCGCGAACTCCGCATCCGAGAGCGTCGCCGTGCCCGCGAGTCCTGCGGGGTGGGTGGCGACGGTGAGGGTGCCGGCGTACTGATCCGACATCGCGAGGGACAACGTCAGCGACGGGTCGGTCACCGCGTAGACGGCGGCTTCCTGCCGCATCGCGGCGAGGTTCGCGAGGATGCTGCCCCGCTCCGATGCCGGGGCACGGGCAACGTAGTAGTCATCACCCGACATCCCGTGGGAGTTGTAGGTACCGGCGCTCGTCACCGACCACACGTGCAGCGCGACGGCGGCGGTGATGTTCGGATCACCCGACTGCCCCCACCGGTCCAGGACATAGTTCAGTTCCGCGAGCTGCTGCCGGGACAGCGAGTCGAGCGATGTGATGGTCTCGGGGCCGTAGGTTTGGGAGAACGGAGAACTTGAATCGAGGTCGACGCAGTACGCCTGCCGGCCGTCGACGTCGGTGTTGTAGGCGCCGAGGAACCCCATCCCGATGTTGTAGCCGACACCGAGACTGCCTGCGTGAGCCGCCGGGGTGTTCAGCGCGAAAGTGCCGGCGAGCAGGAACAGCGCGAGCAGGGCGGACAACCATCGACGCACCGCCGTTCGCGGTGGAGCAGTCGGTGGCTGCGAGATGTGGGCGAGTGATCCTGACACGAGAGGCCTCCTGAAGTTGCGGGCAGCGACCCGGGACTGGTCGCCTTCACAGCAGGTGCACCACCGCCGTCACAACCCCAGCCCACGCGGCGACGACCGAACCCCTGGCGGGTCAGTGTCGAGATAGCCGTTCTCGAGCCCCGCACGCTGCTGCGCCTGGCGGTGAGCCCCGTCGCGGACCGTGTGCAGCAGCTCCCGCACATCGTCGTACCCGGTGATCACTGCAGCGAGTCCGTCGCGCATAAGCCGGTGACACCCGGCCGATGCCGCAGAGGTGACCGGTCCGGGGACCGCACCGACGGGGCGGCCGAGTTCGACGGCACGGGCGGCAGTGTGGAGACTGCCGGACCGGTACCCGGCTTCTGCGATCAGCACGGTGCCGGAGAGCGCGGCGAGGAGTCTGCCGCGTTGCAGGAACCGCCACTTCGTCGGTGCCGCTCCCGGCGGCAACTCCGACAACAACAACCCGTTGCCACTGATGCGGGTGAGGAGTTCGGTGTGCCCGGCCGGATAGAGCCGATCCAGTCCGCCAGCCAGCACCGCGACCGTCGAACCAGCCGACGCGAGCGCGGCCCGGTGAGCGGCACCATCGATGCCGTAGGCACCGCCAGAGAGCACCTGCCGCCCGTCGGCCACTGCGGACTGCACCAGCTCGGTGGTGACGTGCTCGCCGTACCCGGTGGAGGCTCGCGCTCCCGTCACGGTCAGCCGCTCCCACACCGGCGATTTCAACAGCGCGGTGTCGCCTTTCGCCCAGAGTGCGACCGGCGCCCGGTCGCCGAGTGCGTCGATCTCGGCCGGCCAGTCTGTATCGCCGGGGATCAGCACCCGCATCCCATGCCGCTCACTGTCCGCGATCATCCGCCGGGTCTGCGCGGCGTCGATGCGGGGTGCGAGACGCCGCTGCCAGGTATCACCATCCGGCCCCACCGGAACCTCCGACGCAACCGCCCGGGCGACAGTCTCGGATGCACCGACGGTGCGGATCATCCGCCCGGTGACTGTGTCTCCTGGTTCGGATGCGATAGCGAGGATGATCCTCGCGGTGCGCTCGTCCGTGGCAGGTTCGTTGATCGTGTCCATTCGTGTTGCTCCCTCGTCCGTGGCGACTCAATCGAGGGATAGGTGCGAACCGGGACGCCGGAACCGTCACCGCCGAGAAGACGAGAGAAGCGGGAACTTGCACCCTCACAACGCACCGTCAACCGGCTGTGATGGGCACAAACACGCGGAACGGGGCGTTGGGAATCCCGAACCTACGAGTTTCCGCCCCTCATCCGGGCGGTGGTATCGAACGCAGCCAGCTCTGCCGGGTGGAGCTGATGCTGAACGACGAAGCTACGTTCCTTGATTCGCCAGAGTCCTTGCCCGGTGCCGAGCGCTGGGAGGAGCTTCTGTTCGGTGCCGGTGAGGCCGAGGGCGGCGGCGGTGGCTCCGAGCTGGTCGGGTTCCTGACGGTAGATGATCCTCGTCTCCGCATTCGCCAGTAGCGAGTTCGCGAGAGAGCGCATTGCGGAGCCTTGGTCGCCGACGTTGTCGAGGTCGGTGAGTTTGTGGAAGATCAGCATGTTCGCGATCCCGTAGTGCCGGGCGAGCCGCCACTGCGCATCCATGCGTTTCAGGAGGGCCGGGTAGGCCATGAGGCGCCAGGCTTCGTCGTAGATCACCCACCGGTGCCCGCCGTTCGGGTCCATCAGCGCCGACTCCATCCACGCGCTGGAGCAGGTCATCAGTACCGAGATCAACGTGCTGTTCTCCGCGACCCGTGACAGATCAAGACTGACCATCGGGAGTGACGGGTCGAACCGGACCGTCGACGGCCCGTCGAATAGCCCCGCAAGGTCGCCGGCGACGAGACGGCGGAGGGCGTGTCCAACGAGCCGGCCGTCTTCCGCGAGACGTCCGTCGGTATCCGAGGCCGGGTTCGGTCTCAGGATGCGGTCAACGACCATCGGCAGGATCGGCACCTCCGAAGAGTGGACAGCGTCTTGAAGGGCAAGGTCGATCGCCGTGTGCTCCAACGGCGACAGCACCCGATCCAACACCGTCTCTGCCAGTGCCCCGATGAGTTCGCGGCGACGAGACGCGACCTGTGCCGCCCACTCCGCGTCGCTCAGCCCGGAGGGGCGGTGGCCTTCGTCGAGGGGGTTGAGGCGGTTGCGGAGTCCGTGGCCCAGGACGATCGCCCTCCCGCCGACGGCCTCGGCGACGGCGGTGTGTTCGCCCTTCGGGTCACCCGGGACGTACACGCGGCGCCCGAATGGGATCGACCGCGTGTACAAGGATTTGGCGAGGGAGGACTTGCCGGACCCGACGATGCCGGCGAGGACGATGTTAGGGGCGGTGATCATTCCGCGGGCATAGAGGGTCCACGGGTCATAGACGAAGGAACCGCCGGAGTAGAGGTCTTGCCCGACGAACACACCGTCAGCGCCGAGCCCACCTTCGGCGAGAAACGGGTACGCGCCGGCGAGCGTCGCGGACGTGTCCTGATGCCGAGGCAGGCGAAACCGGCCTGGTGTTCGCAGCGTCGCCGCACCTGGCTCGCCAGCCGACGGCAGGTAGGTGGTGTTGTGTCGTTCGGCACGCTCCGCGGCCGTTCGCGCGCGTTCGTGCGCCAGCGCTGTCTCTCGGGCGTTCGCTTCGATCATCTTGGCGGCGTGCTTGCGCGCCTTCCGCTGCTTGCGGCGTTCGCCGGCGGGTTCGATCAGTGCCGCGGTGTGGAGCTTCTGCTGCTCGTCGGTCACAGTGCTCGCCCCCGAGACGGTGACGATGACGATGACTGCGATGGCGCGAACCAGTCCTCTTCCTCGTCAACGGCGGGTGCTGTGCGGCGAGCTCTTTCCTGCGGCGCCGTCCTCGTCACTACGGTCGCGGCGCCGGCTTCTCGCGCTTCCGGGAGCGCGCGCAGCAACGAGACGTGCCCGTGGTCGTGGTTGTACGTCAGGGTGTACTCGCCGCGGGTCGCCGCACGGTCGAGCGGCCCGGTCGGTGGTTCGTCGTAGACGTATCCATTGATCAGTGCCGCCTGCGTGGTTTCGTCACCCATGTCGAACCCCGACAGGTGCTCGATCGCGGCGTCGGTGCCGTCCCGGTCGACGAGCGCGAGCACCTCGTCGGCGTCCTGGCCTTGCAGGAACACCACGCTCACCCACCGCGACACCGAGGTCGCTCGTTCGGGTTCGGGATGCCAGGCGATGCGCCCGGACTGTGACATTGCCGCATCCACCCGGTCATGCACCGCGTCCAGCAACGCCACGGCCTGCTGCAGCTCCGCTGTCGCCGCTAACGAGAATGTCGCCCCGGCTGCCTGATCCTCAGCGTCGTTGTGTGTGCGAACCCGATGCGTCACGTGGGCGGTCGCAAGTTGGTCGATCACTTGCCGGAGGGAACGCACCCCGGCGAGAAGGTCACCGAGGACGGTGTAGGTGTCGGCGGGGTCCTCGAACACACGGGTGGCGTGTGCGAGTCCGCGGAGCGCTTCGGATGCTTCTGTAGCGTCGGCGGTGGGGTTCTGGAAGGTCGGCATCACTCACTCCTGACGGTTCAGACGGTTCGGCACAGCGGGAGCGCTGCGACGGTGAAGGCTTGGGCTTGCTGGCCGACCAAGCGGCGGGTTTCGCAGGACGCTTGGATCGCGGCCTGCTCAATCGCCGCGACCGCCGTATCCAACTCTTCCGAGGTGGGTGCGGAGATCGAGATCAGGCCCGTGAAGCGAAGAACGCCGTGACCGGCCGTGAGGTCCGCTTCCTGTTGCAGAACATCGCCGTATTCGGCGGTTTGGGAGGCGTCTTCGATCTGCCCCATCTTGGAGCGTTGGGCTGCGTCCGAGATCAGCTCGGTCTTCTTCTTCCTGATGTCCCGCGCCGCCTGATCTGAACGGATCGGCGTACAGACCAGCGAGAACGCCCGCTGAATCCCAGACGACAACAGCACCGGCGCGAGGAATCCCGGATAGACCTGCGACCGCGGCCACTCACTGATCCACAGCACCGCATGGTGCGCGGAGTCTGACCGCAGCCGATCCCACGTTTCGGTGACCGCGACGGGGCCGGCGGTGGCAAGGGTGCGGCCGATCTCGCCGTGGCGTTCCAAGCTGGCTACGGCGGCGGGGT
>NZ_JAGYWT010000010.1:0-14320 GCF_019279095.1 Microbacterium sp. BF1
TCCGTTCGTGCAGCACGAGGGCTCCGAGCGCCAGGACGATGAGCGGCTGTGCACCGGCGACGGCGGCGGCGACGCCTCCCGGGAGTCGCTCGGCGGCGAGGAAGAGCAGCGGGAAGAAGGCGCCGATGTTGAGCGCTCCGAGTGCGAGAGACTTCCACCACCAGGAGCCGTGGGGGAGTCGACGACTGATGAGGACGGCGAGCAGCCCCGCGGGGAGTGAACGGAGGAGCCCCGCGAACAGCGGATGGCCGGCGGGAAGCAGATCTGTGGTGACCAGGTAGGTGGTTCCCCAGGCGATGGGGGCGAGGGCGGTCGACAACACCAGTGTCAGGCGGTTCACGATTCCAGCCTGCGTCCGCCACGTCGATGAGTCCAACGCATGGTTGTCACGTCATCGATGAACCCACATCATGGAAGCATGGAACTCCAGCAGCTTCGCTATGTCGTGGAAGTCGCCGACACTCTGAGCTTCACCCGAGCGGCCGAGCGGTGCTTCGTCACGCAATCGACGTTGAGTCACCAGATCGCATCGCTGGAGCGAGAACTCGGTCGTCGATTGTTCGTCCGATCCAGCCGGAGCGTCCGCCTGAGTGAAGCAGGGGCGGCGTTCGTCGCCCACGCGCGCATCGCGCTTCGTGCCGCGGAGGAGGCGAAGGAGGACGCTGCCGCCGCCGACGGTGTCGTGGAGGGCACGCTCCGGATCGGTGTGATCCCGACGGTGACCGCCGTCGATGTGCCTGCGCTGCTCGTTACGTACCGTGCGGCGCATCCTCGGGTGCGAGTGGAATTGCAGGTCGGCAACAGCGACACCCTCACGACGAAGCTCCGCAGCGGCGAACTCGACGTGGCCCTGCTCGGTTTGCGTGAAGGGGTGCCGCCGAAAGGTGTCGCCTCACGCGTGCTCTCTCGTGAGCGCCTCGTCGTGGTGTTCCCGCCGGGGCATCCACGGGGCGGCTCGAGTGCTGTGGAACTCTCGGACCTGGCCGGGACGACCTTCGCCGACTTCCCGGCCGGCACCTCCGGCCGTGCGCAGAGCGATGGCGCCTTCCTCGCGGCGGGGCTGAGCCGTGACGTCGCGTTCGAGGCCGATTCAGCGACCCTCATCCTCGGTCTGGTCGAGGCGGGCCTGGCAGTGACCCTTCTCGCACCGGGGACCGTGGCCCGCTCTGCGGCGCACGTGGTCACAGCCCAGGTGCACGGCGGCCCGGTGCGCGTGGAGTACCTCGCTTGGGACGCTGCGGCAGCGCGTCAGGTCGCTCGAGCATTCGTCGCGGTCGTGGATGCCCTCGTGGATGCCCCCGCATACGACGAGGCGGGTCCGGAGATGAACTCCGAACCCGCCTCGCACTGAAGACGACTACTTCACGTCGTCGTCGACCCAGCCCATCGACTTCGTGATCGCCTTGCGCCACAGACGAAGCTGACGGTCGCGTTCGGCTTCCTCCATCGACGGCTCCCAGCGCTTGTCCTCCTGCCAGTTGGCAGAGAGGTCGTCGAGACCGTTCCAGAACCCGACCGCGAGTCCCGCGGCGTAGGCCGCACCGAGTGCCGTGGTCTCGGCGACGACCGGCCGAACGACCGGGACACCGAGGACATCCGCCTGGAACTGCATGAGCGCGTCGTTCGCGACCATGCCGCCGTCGACCTTGAGCTCGGTGAGGTCCACGCCGGCGTCCGCGTTCACGGCGTCCAGCACATCACGCGTCTGGAAGGCGACGGCCTCGAGCGCTGCGCGAGCGATGTGGTTCTTGTTCGCGTAGCGGGTGAGACCGACGATCGCGCCGCGGGCGTCCGGACGCCAGTACGGAGCGAACAGACCCGAGAATGCGGGCACGATGTACACGCCGCCGTTGTCCTCGACCTTCTCGGCCAGCTCCTCGACCTCGGGGGCCGACGAGATGATGCCGAGCTGGTCGCGCAGCCACTGGATCAGGGATCCGGTGACCGCGATGGAGCCCTCGAGCGCGTAGTGCGTCGGCTGGTCGCCGAGCTTGTAGCCGACGGTCGTGAGCAGCCCGTTCTTCGAGTGGACGATCTCCTCGCCCGTGTTGAAGATCAGGAAGCAGCCGGTGCCGTAGGTGTTCTTGCTCTCGCCCTTCTGGAACGCCGCCTGACCGAACGTCGCCGCCTGCTGGTCACCCAGGATGCCGGCGATCGGGGTCTCGCGCAGCAGGGAGGAGTCCTCCGCGGCACCGTAGACCTCGGAGGAGGAGCGGATCTCCGGCATCATCGAGCGCGGCACGCCGAACGCATCGAGGATGTCGTCGCGCCACTCGAGCGTCTCGAGGTCCATGAACATCGTCCGCGAGGCGTTGGTGACGTCGGTCACGTGCACACCGCCGTCGACACCGCCGGTGAGGTTCCACAGCACCCAGCTGTCGGTGGTGCCGAAGATCAGGTCACCGGCTTCGGCCTTCTCGCGTGCGCCGTCGACGTTCTCCAGGATCCAGGCGATCTTGGTACCAGAGAAGTACGTCGCGAGCGGCAGTCCGACGACGGGCTTGAACCGCTCGACTCCACCGTCCGCAGCCAGACGGTCGACGATGACCTGCGTGCGCGTGTCCTGCCACACGATCGCGTTGTAGGCGGGCTTTCCCGTGGTCTTGTCCCACACCACCGCGGTCTCGCGCTGGTTGGTGATGCCCACCGCCGCGATGTCGTGACGGGTGAGGTCGGCCCGGCTGAGGGCCAGACCGATGACCTCCTGGACGTTGCGCCAGATCTCGGAGGCGTCGTGCTCGACCCAGCCGGCCTTCGGCAGGATCTGCTCGTGCTCCTTCTGGCCCGTCGCGATGATGCTGCCCTTCTTGTCGAAGATGATCGCGCGGCTGGAAGTCGTTCCCTGGTCGATGGCGAGGATGTAGTCAGCCATTGTGTTCTCCTTTGAATTCAGGTCGTTCAGGCGAGGTACAGCAGGACGGGCGCTGCGGCGGCGGCGAGTGCACCACCGATGAACGGACCGACCACCGGCACCCACGAGTAGGACCAGTCGCTGGAGCCCTTGCCCTTGATCGGGAGGATCGCGTGAGCGATGCGCGGACCGAGGTCACGAGCGGGGTTGATCGCGTAACCGGTCGGACCACCGAGAGAGGCGCCGATCGCGACCACGAGGAGCGCGACGGGAAGCGCGGTGAGCGGTCCGAGGCCTCCGGGCGTGCCGACCTCGATGTCGCCGTAGTCGGCGAACGCGAAGATCACGAAAACGAGAACGAAGGTGCCGATGATCTCGGTGACGAGGTTCCAACCGTAGGAACGGATCGCGGGGCCGGTGGAGAAGACGCCGAGCTTGTTGGCGGCCTCCGGCTCCTCATCGAAGTGCTGCTTGTATGCGAGCCATACGACGATCGCACCGAGGATCGCTCCGACGAGCTCCGCGGCCGTGGCCGTGAGGAACATGACGAAGCTGATCTTGCCAGCCAGCAGAAGGCCGATACCGACGGCCGGGTTGAGGATCGCACCGGAGTACGCGGAGACGAGCACACCGGCGAAGACCGCGAGGCCCCATCCCCAGTTGACCATCAGGAAGCCGCCGCCGAACCCCTTGTTCTTGGCGAGGGCGACGTTGGCGACGACACCACATCCGAGCAGGATCAGCATCGCTGTGCCGACCAACTCGGAGAGGAAGTAGAGACCGAGATTCACATCAGCCATGTCTTCTTTGACCTTTCTTGTGTGTCGGGGCTCCTCTGCCCCGACACGTTATGGGAGTTGCGCCGCGAGGAGGGCGGCAGTCCGAGACCCCGTCAGCCGCGGGTGCGGGACGGGATATCGAGTCCGTGTCGTTCGTTCAGCAACTGGCGCGTCTGATCGAGCTCGGCGTCGTGGCGCGAGCGATCCCAACCGAGCATCGGCGCGAGGGCGTCGGCGATCTCGTCGAGGACCTCTGCGTTCGCGCCGCCGGTGAAGGCGATGCTGGTGCGACGGAGCACGACGTCTTCCAGGCGTGCCACCATCTCGTTCTGCACCATCCACTCGAGTTCGCGCGTAGAGAGGTCGCCGCCGGCGAGCGGTGCGTCCGTGCCCTGCTCGACATACTCCCAGACCTGAGCGGCGCGGGTACCGTAACGGGCGAGAAGCTGATCGGCGCGAGCCCCGGCTCCGGGCAGATTCTCCTGGATCCAGATGCGCTTGGCCTTCTCGGTGCGCGGGAATTCGCGACCGCCGCCGATGGCCCGTCCAGCGGTGGAGACGGTCCTGGTGCGCTCGATGAGACCGAGCACGACGTCGGACAGCGACTCACCGAGGGCGCGGAACGTGGTCCACTTGCCGCCGACCAGGCTGACGAGAGGGACGGCGCCCTTGTCGTCGACCTCGATGCGGTAGTCACGGGAGACGAAGCCGGGAGCGGTGTCCTCGTGGCGCGGGAGCGGGCGGATGCCGGAGAACCTGTAGACGATCTGGTCACGCGCCACGGGAATCGTCGGGAACACGTGGTGGATCAGGTCGAAGAAGTAGTCGACCTCCTCCTCGGTGCACACGGGGACCTCGCGAGGGTCGGCGTCGATGTCGGTGGTGCCGACCAGGACGCGCCCCTTGAGCGGGTAGATGAGCACGATGCGCCCGTCGGAGTGCTCGAAGAAGATCTCGCGTCCCTGCGTCGCCTCGAGCAGCTCGGGGTGATCGAGGACGATGTGCGACCCCTTGGTGCCGCCCATGAAGCGGGTGTCGGCGCCCAGCGCAGCGTTGGTCAGGTCGGTCCAGGGGCCGGAGGCGTTCACGACCACGTCGGCCTGCACGGTGAACTCCGTGCCGCTCTCGCGGTCGCGGAGCACGACCTTGTCGCCGTCACGGGCGATGGCCTCGACGTAGTTGAGGGCATGCGCTCCCGGGTGCGCCGTGCGCCCGTCCTGCAGGACGTCGAGGGCGAGCCGCTCCGGGTCGTGCATCGAGGCGTCGTAGTAGGTCGCCGTGTACTTGATCTTCGGGTCGAGCGACGGCAGCTCGGCGAGAGACTTCTTGCGGCCGAGGAAGCGATGCCGGGGAACCATCCCGCCGTCACGCGAGAAGGTGTCGTAGATGGTCAGGCCCACCTTGATCAGGAGGGCCCCGCGCTCCTGGGGCTTGCCGCTCTTGTGCGTCAGGAACCGCAGGGGAGCGGAAAGGATGCCCGAGAAGGTCGAGTAGATCGGGATCGTCGTCTGCAGCGGCTTGACGTAATGCGGGGCGGTCTTGAGAAGCCCGTTGCGCTCCTTGACCGACTCGCGCACCAGGCGGAACTCACCGTTCTCGAGGTAGCGGATGCCACCGTGGATCATGTGGCTCGACGCGGCGGATGCCCCGGAGGCGAAGTCCCCCCGCTCGACCAGCACGACATCGACGCCCTGGAGTGCCAGGTCGCGGAAGGTGGAGATGCCGTTGATCCCACCACCGATGACGAGGACGCTGGTGCGTCCGGATTCACGGACGGCGCGGACCTCTGCGCGCTCCGCTGACGAGTGTGTCGAATCGATCATCGTCGACCCTCTCTTCCTTACTTGCCAACCAGCATCGACCTGTGTGGCATCCCGCACAAGCCCACTGCACATATGTGCAAGGATCGGGGTGGAGGAGGATGTCATGGTCGGTGCAAGTGCGGAATCCCGCGACAGCAAGCTGATCGCGGCGCTCACCGCCGCGCAGCTCTACTACATGCAGGACAAGACGATGGAGGTCATCGCGAAGGAGCTCGGCACCTCGCGGTCCTCGGTCTCGCGTCTTCTGAGCTTCGCGCGGGAGAGCGGTCTGGTGGGCATCCGGATCAATTCACCCTTGGAGCGTCTGGGCATGCTCGAGCACAGGATCCGCGATCGGCATCGCGTCGCCGCTCACGTCGTCCCGATGCCGGAGATCCTCAGCGAGGTCGAGCGGCTCGAGCGCGTCGCGCTGACAGCCGGACGTCTGCTGTCGCAGTTCGTCGACTCGAACATGGTCATCGGCGTCGCATGGGGCTCGACCATCAGCGCCGTGAGTCGCGGGCTCACGCAGAAGGAGACCCACAACACCACCTTCGTGCAGCTCAACGGCGCCGGCAACACCCAGACGACGGGAGTCGAGTACTCCAGCGACATCCTGCAGCGGTTCGGCAGCGCCTTCGCCGCGCAGGTGCAGCAGTTCCCGGTTCCGGCATTCTTCGACGACCCCGCCACGCGTGAGGCGATGTGGCGGGAGCGGAGCACTCGCCGTGTTCTCGACCTGCAGGCGAAGATGGACGTCGCGGTGTTCAGCCTCGGCTCTCCCGCCGCCGAAGTACCGAGCCGGGTCTATGTCGGCGGATATCTCGGGCGCGACGACTACCGCAGCCTGCGGGAGGATCACGCGATCGGCGACGTCGCGACGGTGTTCTTCCGCTCCGACGGGTCGTGGCGGGACATCCGGGTCAACGCGAGGGCCACGGGACCGGGTCTGGACCGTCTCCGCCGAGTTCCGCGTCGCGTGTGCGTCGTGTCCGGGATACCGAAGTTGGTCAGTCTTCGCGCGGCCCTGGCCGCGGGACTCATCACGGACGTGGTCCTGGATGAGGGTCTCGCCAGGCGCCTCGTCGAGGACTGATCACTGCACCGGCTACGGCTCCTCGGTGGAGGATTCAGGTCCTGAGCGGAACTCGCGGATCAGATGCTGTACCACCGCCGAGAGTTCGCCACCAGCCGCATCCGCGATCGCCAGCTGACGCGCATAGCTCGCCCCGCCGTCGAGGATCGTGGCGATGCCGCCGAACTCCCGACCGCAACCGAGCTCGACGGCGGTCGGGGTGAGGGCTTCGAGTGTCTCCGCGAGATGCTCGCGCACAGGGCGCTGGGTGCCGGCCGCATCGACGATCACTCTCGCCTCCAGCCCGTAGCGCGCCGCGCGCCACTTGTTCTCGCGATGGAACCAGGCGGGAAGCTCCGGAAGGGTCTTGCCCTCGTCGAGCTGGCGCGAGAAGTCCTCGACAAGGACCTGCACGAGCGCCGCGACCGAGGCGAGCTCCGGCAGCGTGGAGAGTCCGTCACACGCGCGGACCTCGATCGTCCCCCAGCGAGGTGCCGGGCGGATGTCCCAGCGCACCTCGGTGGCATCCGCCATCACGCCGGTGCGCACCATGTCGTCGAGGTATGACTCGTACTGCGACCAGTCGTGCAGGGGCCACGGGAGTCCCGCGGTCGGCAGCTGCTGGAACACCAGCGCGCGGTTGGAGGCGTAGCCGGTGCGCTCGCCCGCCCAGAACGGGCTCGAGGCGGCGAGCGATTGCAGATGGGGGAGGAACCCGGCGAGAGCGTTGATGATGGGGAACACCTTGCGCTGGTCCTCGACGCCGATGTGGACGTGGATTCCCCAGATCATCATGTTCCGCCCCCACCACTGGGTGCGCTCTATCAGGGTGTGGTACCGCGACTTGTCGGTGACCTGCTGGTCGAACCACTGCGCGAACGGGTGGCTTCCCGCCGAGAGCAGCTCGACTCCTGCCGGGTCGGTCGCCGCACGCACCGCGGTGATGGCGTTCGCGATGTCGTCGACCGCATGGGCGACCGAGTCGCCGATGCCGCTCGTGACCTCGATCGTGTTCGTGAGCAGTTCGCCCGTGACCGTGTGGCGCTCATCGGCGCTCTCGGCTTCGAGCGCTGCGAGCAGTTCGGGCGCACGTCCGACGAGATCACCGGTCGCGGGATCCGCGAGCATGATCTCCCATTCGAGGCCGACGGTGGACCGGGCCGAGGAGGCGAACTCGAGCTTCACCCGCACAGTCTGGCACGGGCGAGGCGCGACACGGCAACGGTCGTTTCGCCACGTTTCGCGCCTGGCGCGCGCTTCTGGCAGAATAGAGGGTCGGACGACCTGCTCGACCCTCTATCCAGCAGGTGTCCACACTCATTTGAGCTTCCGCCGGGTGTGCACCCCACTCTCCAGGCGACCAGTTCGTTTCCTTCCACACAATTCAGGAGAATCGTGGCTGTCAAGATTCGTCTCAAGCGCCTGGGCAAGATCCGTGCGCCGTACTACCGCATCGTCGTCGCCGACTCGAAGACCAAGCGCGATGGTCGCGTGATCGAGGAGATCGGCAAGTACCACCCCACCGAGGAGCCCTCGTTCATCGAGGTCGACTCCGAGCGTGCGCAGTACTGGCTCTCCGTCGGCGCGCAGCCGACCGAGCAGGTCGCCGCCATCCTCAAGATCACGGGCGACTGGGGCAAGTTCAAGGGCGACAAGGACGCCAAGTCCACGCTCAAGGTCAAGGAGCCCAAGGTTCCGTTCGAGATCGACGCCGCCAAGAAGTCCGTCGTGAAGCCCAAGGCCGAGAAGAAGGTGGAGGCCCCCGCTGAGGAGGCTCCCGCCGCTGCCGAGGCCGACGCGGCTCCCGCCGCCGACGCAGAGTAATCCGTCGTGCTCGCCGCCGCGCTCGAACACATCGTCAAGGGGATCGTCGATCACCCGGAGGATGTCCGTATCAACGAGTCCACATCGCCGCGAGGCGACCTCCTCGAGGTGCGTGTGCACCCCGATGACCGTGGACGCGTGATCGGGCGCGGCGGCCGCACCGCGAAGGCCCTTCGCACCCTCGTCAGCGCGCTCGCTGACGGGCGTCGGGTCCGTGTCGATGTCGCGGACGACTGACGTGGTGGCGAAGGACCGCAACCAGGGCAAGAACCAGCTGCGTGTCGGGCGCCTCGTCAAGGCGCACGGACTCAAAGGCGGGCTCAAGCTCGAGCTGTACACCGACAACCCTGAGGGACGATTCGTCCCCGGTGCCGGTTTCACGTTGCAGGTGCCAGAGGCATCTCCGTGGCACGGCAAGGAGATCACGGTGCGCGAGTACCGGGTCATGAACGGCAATCCCGTCGTCTTCTTCGACGACGTCGAGGATCGCGACGCCGCAGACAGCCTCGTCAGGGCGATCCTCTGGATCGACCAGGACGTCGACGAGGTCGAGGACGATGCGTGGTTCGACCACCAGCTCGTCGGCCTCGATGTCGTGCGCGACGACACCGTCGTCGGCCGGGTCGTACGCGTGGAGCACTTTCCCGCGCAGGACCTCCTCATCGTCAAGGCCGGGGAGAACGAGGTCATGGTGCCGTTCGTCTCCGCGATCGTCCCGACGGTCGATGTCCATGCAGGGCGCGTCATCGTGACTCCGCCCCCCGGACTCTTCGAAGAGCTTCCTGATGCTGCGGACGCGGAGCCGCAGACGCCCTCGGACGCCGAAGCGGCCGAGTGAGCGCTGATACGGTTCCCCCGTGCGCATCGACGTCCTCTCCATCTTCCCGTCCTACTTCGACGGCCTGACGCTCTCCCTGCTCGGGAAGGCCCAGGAATCCGGCCTGATCGACCTCCGTGTCCGGGATCTTCGGGACTGGACCTCTGATCGACACCGCACGGTCGACGACACCCCCTACGGCGGCGGCGCCGGCATGGTGATGAAGCCCGAGCCGTGGGGTCTCGCCCTCGATGAGATCGCCGGGTCGTCCGAGGGAGCGCCCACCGAGCGACCCACTATCATTTTCCCGTCGCCGGCTGGTGAGGTGTTCACGCAGAAGACCGCGCGAGCGTTGGCGACCCGGGAGCACCTCGTCTTCGGTTGCGGCCGTTACGAGGGCATCGACGAGCGGGTGTTCGAGTACGCGTCCGACCTGGGCGAGGTGCGACTGATCAGCCTCGGCGACTACGTCCTCAACGGGGGAGAGGTCGCGACGATGGCGATGATCGAGGCCATCGGCCGGCTCATCCCCGGGGTCGTGGGCAACCCGGAGAGCCTGGTCGAGGAGTCGCACGAAGACGGTCTTCTGGAGTACCCCTCGTACACGAAGCCCGCATCGTGGCGAGAGCGTTCCGTGCCGGATGTGCTCCTGAGCGGGAACCATGGCGCGATCGCCTCCTGGCGCCGCGAGCAGCAGATCGAGCGCACGAAGCGGCGTCGTCCCGATCTCCTGCCCGGTGACGAGACGTCCCCTGTCTGATCGAAGCCGAGAGCCGATTCCGTCACGCGGAAGGCGTCAGAGCATCCGCTCCGAGCCGCCGTCGATCTCGAAGACCACGCCGTGCGGATGCCGGAGTCCGAGGGCGTTCGATGCGTCGAGGCCCCGCAGTTCCGCCCGCAGCATCCGTCCGATCATCTCGTGGCTCACCAGCAGCGGCGCACCCTCCGAAGCCCACCCGCAGGCACTGAGTGCCTTTCGCGCCCGTGCCCTGGCCTGCGCATAGCTCTCCCCGCCGGGAAACGCCCAGCCGTAGCGATTCGCGGCCCGCTCTTCTCTCGCCGTCGGGTACGCCGCCTCTATCTCGTCCCAGGTCATGCCCGCCAGCTCCCCGTGGTCCAGCTCCGCGAGCTCGGGGACTTCGATCAGCTGCGCTCCGACCCGCTCTGCGATGATGATCGCGGTCTGCATCGCCCTGCCGAGCGGGCTGGAGCACACGGTGAGGACCCCGCGGTCCGCGAGGAGGTCCGCGATGGCATGCGACTGTGCCACGCCCTCGTCGGTGAGGGGCGAGTCGAGCTGACCCTGCAGGCGATGTTCGACGTTCCACACCGTCTGACCGTGCCGAGCGAGCAGCAGACGCTCCGGAACATGACGATCCTGCGGAATCATGGACTCAGGATGGCATACCGCGCCCCTTCCGGTCTCGCGGTGTCGCAACGCGCCGCTGATAGCGTCGAGCCATGCCTGAACAAGCGCTCGCCCGGTCGTTCGAGAGCATCGGCGACGACTACGACCGATACCGTCCCGGCTTTCCCGATGAGGCGGCAACGCTGATCGTGCCAGCCGCCGTGGATGCGGCGTTGGATCTGGGCGCAGGTACGGGCAAGTTCACCCGACTGCTCGTCGCTCGCGCACGACGCACCTACGCCGTCGAACCGTTGGAGCGCATGCTCGACGTTCTGAGGTCCACGCTCCCCGGAGCGGAGGCGTTGGTCGGCACCGCCGAGCGCATCCCTCTGGTGGATGCGTCCGTTCAGGTGGTCACCGTCGCCCAGGCCTTCCATTGGTTCGACCGGGGCCCGGCGTGTGCCGAGATCTCACGCGTGCTGGTCCCCGGAGGAACACTCGGGCTGCTGTGGAACCGCGCGGATCCGGAGTGCGCCTGGGACCGGGACTGCCATCGCATCGCGCATCCCGCCGCCGCCGACGCCTCGACCGACAGTGCGGACGAGGAGCTTCCCGGATTCGAGCCCGTTCTACGAACCCAGATCCGCTGGACGGAGCCCATCTCCCGAGAGCTTTACCTTCGCCGATGGACGACCGTCAGCAGTGTTCTCATCGCCGATGAATCGACGCGCACCCGCATGCTGGGCGACATGGAGACCGTGCTCGACGAGTCGGAGCAGACCCGTGAGCGAGACCTGTTCGACCTTCCGCACATCACCGAGATCTACGTCTACTGTCGCGCCTGAGTTCTGCGGATAGGGGAGTGGCGCAGCTCAGTCGACGCCGAGGAACGACCGATCCGTCAGGATGATCGGCCCCTCGTCCGTGATCGCGATGGTGTGCTCCGAGTGCGCTCCGCGGGAGCCGTCAGCGCTGCGCAGCGTCCATCCATCGGGGTCGGTGACGAGTTCATCGGTCGTCGCGAGGAACCAGGGCTCGAGCGCGAGAACCAGACCGGACCGCAATGGGAAGCCTCGGCCGGCGCGGCCGTCGTTGGGGACGTGGGGGTCTCCGTGCATCGTGCGTCCGACGCCGTGTCCCCCGAAGTCGGTGTTGATCGAGTACCCCTCACCGTGCGCGACAGCGGCGACGGCTGCGGAGATGTCGCCGATGCGGTTGCCGACCGTGGCGGAGTCGATCGCCGCGGCCAGTGCACGCTCGGTGGTGTCGATGAGCCGGAGGTCCTCTTCGCGCGCTGATCCGACGACGAACGACACCGCGGAGTCGGCGACCCAGCCGTCGACCGCGACCGCGAAGTCGAGGGTGACGAGGTCGCCGTCGCGCAGGGTGTAGTCATGGGGGAGCCCGTGCAGCACCGCGTCGTTGACCGAGGTGCAGATGACCTTGCCGAACGGACTCGCCCCGAAGGAGGGGTGGTAGTCGATGTAGCAGGACTCCGCTCCTGCCTTGCGGATCATGTCGTGTGCGCGGCGATCGATCGAGAGGAGATTCGTCCCGACCTTCGTCTCATCGCGCAGCGTCGCCAGCGTCTCGGCGACGAAGCGTCCTGCTGCGCGCATCTCATCGATCTCGGCAGGGGTGCGCAGTTCGATCATCGGTTGTCCTCTCGTCCTTTCCATTCTCCCTGATCCCACGCCTCGGGATCCCCGACCGCTGTCAGCGAACACCCGGACATGGGAACGGACGGCGTCGTACGATCTGAGCATGTGGTTGCGACAGGCCTTCTTCCGCTGGCTTCTTCCGGCGGCGTTCCTGCTGCCGCTGTGGCTTCTCATCGGGTGGGGCGTCTTCCAGGGAGGATGGTCGATCCTCTGGGTGCTGCTGATCGCGATGCCCTCGGTCTTCCTCGGCCAGCTTCTGCTCACCCTCCTGACGCGCTCGCGTCCCTCGGTCCGCATCGAACGGGCGGTCTCCTGGTGGGACGTCGCGGGATTCACGGTCTGGAACGGGTTGACGATCGCCGTCGGGTTCTTCATCGACGGGGCGTTCCCATGGTTGCTCACGGGTGCCATCGTCGCCGGTATCGCCCTGATCTGGTTGCAGCTATGGCAGCTGTGGAACGAGGCGAAGGGGAGCGGAGCGCGTCTGCGAGAGACCATCACCTGGTCGACGATTCCGACGGTGGATGAGCCGGCACCGCCCACGCGTGCCCACGAGGTCATCGTGGTGCGGGAGACCGATAGTCGCGACTGACGTCGGCGTTTTGGCCGGGCGTCGCATCCATGGCAGAATGAGTGTTTGTGCTGTGACCGGTTCTGCCACAGGGGAGCCCGCGGACGCTTGAGCGCCGTACAGTTCAATCCTTTTCTTGTTCCTTTGAATACATGCATGCGACCTGTGGCGGGTGCAGAGAGAGACGATCATGCAGATCCTCGACGCCGTCGATGCGGCTTCCCTCCGTTCGGACATCCCGGACTTCTTCCCCGGCGACACCGTCAAGGTGCACGTCAACATCACCGAGGGCAGCCGCTCTCGTATCCAGGTCTTCCAGGGCGTCGTCATCGGCCGTCAGGGCGACAGCGTGCGCGAGACCTTCACGGTCCGCAAGATCAGCTTCCAGGTCGGCGTCGAGCGTACCTTCCCGGTGCACTCCCCGGTGATCGACCACATCGAGGTCGTCACCCGTGGTGACGTGCGTCGCGCGAAGCTCTACTACCTCCGCCAGCTGCGCGGCAAGAAGGCGAAGATCAAGGAGAAGCGCGACCGCTGAGTCGCAGCATCTCCACGGCACCCCGGGACACGATGTCCCGGGGTGCTTTGTTCTCCCTGCGGTGTGCGAACCTAGATACCGTCGCCGCACGACGGTGCTTGATCGTGAAGGAACCTGATGACTGAATCCCCGTCCGCGCCCACGTCCAGAAGACGTCGCGGGTTCCTGGTCTTCCTTCGTGACGTCCTGGTGATCGTCGTGATCGCCGCGCTGGTCTCCTTCGTCGTCAAGAGTTTCGTCGTCCGTTCGTTCTACATCCCCTCCGCGTCGATGGAACGCACGCTGCTGATCAACGACCGCATCCTGGTCGACGAGCTCACGCCCCGCTGGACGGATTACGAGAGGGGCGACGTCGTCGTCTTCAAGGACCCGGGCGGGTGGCTCGACGGGCAGCCGCAGACCCCTGCGCAGCCGCCGCTGGTCGAAGCTGTCGACTGGGTGCTGAATTTCGTGGGCATCTCCGCCACCGACTCGCAGGACCATCTCGTCAAACGCGTGATCGGTCTGCCCGGCGATCATGTCGTCTGCTGCAACGCGCTCGGTCAGATCACCATCAACGGCGCGCCCATCGATGAGCTCAGCTACCTCAACCTCCCGCCCGGCGACACTGCTGCCTCGAACGAGCCCTTCGACGTCGTGGTGCCCGAGGACTCGGTGTGGCTGCTCGGGGACAATCGCGACCGTTCGCGCGACGCCCGCGCGCACCAGGACCTCCCCAGCGGCGGCTTCGTCCCGATGGGGAACATCGTGGGCAAGGCGTTCCTCACGACCTGGCCGTTGGACCGGCTGGGGCCGATCGACGGTCATCACGAGATCTTCAACGGCGTTCCGGCTCCGGAATGACCGTCGTCGCGCCGAAGCTGACTCTCGAGCGCCGGCTCCTCGGCGAGTGCGAGCTGATCATCTCTCTGGACGAGGTCGGTCGGGGTGCACTCGCCGGACCGGTCGCCGTGGGAGCTGCAGTGATGGATGCCGCTGGTGCTCGCCGTCGAGTGCCCGAGGGGCTGCGGGATTCCAAGCTCGTGACGGAGCTGCGCAGGCCCGAGGTCGCTGC
>NZ_JAGYWT010000100.1:0-6736 GCF_019279095.1 Microbacterium sp. BF1
GTGTCTCCGGGCTCATCCCGAGCAGCCCGGCGACGTGACGGACCGCGCTCATCATGTTCGGGTGCGACGGTCGCGTCTCCGCGAGCATCCGCAACGCCCGCTCACGCATCTCCGGCGAATACTTCCTATTCATCGTGTTCCATCCTTGCTTGAAGAACGGAACGAAAGTCAGGCCGATTCACAAGAACCCCCGCTCAGGCGGGGGTTTTCTCGTTGGTTCCTGCGCGGGGGAATCCGGTGTCGAGTGCGAATCGGGCCTGCCCTCGGGTAGTCTCGCCCGCATGGCAACCGCAACGACGCAGACCCACAAACGCGAGGCGTTCAGCTCGCGGAACGTGTTCATCCTCTCGGCGATCGGCTCCGCGGTCGGCCTCGGCAACATCTGGCGGTTCCCCTACGTCGCCTACGAGGGCGGCGGCGGTGCGTTCCTGATCCCGTACCTGTGCGCCCTGCTCACGGCCGGCATCCCGCTGCTGTTCTTCGACTACGCGATCGGCCACCGTTTCCGCGGATCGGCACCGCTGGCGTTCCGCCGCATGCACCGCGCTGCCGAGCCCCTCGGCTGGTGGCAGGTGCTCATCTGCGTCGTCATCGCCGTCTACTACGCGGTGATCATCGCCTGGGCGGCCATGTACACCTGGTTCTCGGCCCAACTCACCTGGGGTGCGGGCAACGAGAACGACTTCTTCTTCATCGACTTCCTGCGCTCGGCCGACGTCGCCGAGGTAGGCGTGTCCACCGAGTTCGTGCCGCAGGTCGGCATCCCGCTCGTCGTGGTCTGGCTGATCGTGATCGTCATCATGGCGCTGGGCGTGAAGCGCGGTATCGGCCGGGCGAACATGATCCTGATGCCGTTGCTCACCATCATGTTCGCGATCCTCGTGGTGCAGTCACTGTTCCTCCCGGGTGCGATGGACGGCCTGAACGCGTTCTTCACCCCGAACTGGGAGGCTCTGGCCGATCCCGGGGTCTGGGCATCCGCCTACGGCCACATCTTCTTCTCGCTGTCCGTCGCCTTCGGCATCATGGTGACCTATTCCTCCTACCTGAAGCGCAAGACCGATCTCACCGGCTCCGGACTCGTCGTCGCGTTCGCGAACTCGGGCTTCGAGATCCTCGCCGGGATCGGTGTCTTCGCGGCTCTCGGCTTCATGGCGCAGGCGCAGGGCACGGAGGTCGCCGGCGTCGCATCCTCCGGCATCGGACTCGCCTTCATCGCCTTCCCGACGATCGTGTCGCAGGCGACGGGCGGGTCGATCATCGGGGTGCTGTTCTTCGGGGCACTGGTGTTCGCCGGTGTCACCTCTCTGATCTCGATCCTCGAGGTGATCGTGGCCGCGCTGCAGGACAAGCTCGGCTGGGCTCGGGTGCGCACCACGCTCACGGTCGCGATCCCGCTGGCGATCATCTCGATGGCGCTCTTCTCCACGACCACGGCCTTGTCGGTGCTCGACACGGCGGACGCCTTCGTCAACTCCTTCGGCATCATGGCGGTCGCGCTGGTGGCCGTGATCATCGTGGCCTGGCTACTGCACAAGCTGCCGGTGCTGGTGGAGCACCTGAACCGGCGCTCCAGCTTCCGTGTGGGGACGATCTGGAAGGTGCTCGTCGGCGTTCTCGCGCCGGTGGTGCTCGGATACCTCTTCATCAGCGAACTGATCGCCAAGGCCTCCGAGCCGTACAGCGGCTACCCCGGCTGGTTCCTCGCGATCTTCGGCTGGGGGATGGTCATCGCGCTGGTCGTGCTGGCTCTGATCCTGTCGGCACTGCCGTGGAGCGGGCGCTCGCACGCGAAGGACGATCCCGAGTACGACGAGTTCCTCTCGAAGGAAGAATACGAACCGGATGCGGAGACCTCGGCGATCCCGCTGATCGACACGACCACGAAGGGAGCCGGCGCATGACCACGACAGCGATCGTCATGATGATCATCGCGATGGTCACGGTCTGGGGCGGCCTCGTCGCCGGGATCGTGAACCTCGCGCGCCATCCCGAGGAGTCGGAGACCGAGCCCGCGCCGCCCGTCGAACTCTGACGGTGCGCTGACGGTGCACTGACGGCGCCGTTCGAGGGACCGGCGTCCGCCCCCGTGCGACACTGGGCCCACGGACCAGGGAGGCACATCATGGTGGCCATCGATCCCAAGAAGACACTCGACGCGTATCGGGCGAAGCGGGGGGAGTTCCGCATCGTCGAGGTGCCGCCCCTGCAGTACCTGATGATCGACGGTGCGGGGGATCCGAACACCTCGCCCGCCTACCGGGACGCGGTGTCTGCCCTGTTCCCCGTGGCGTACGCATTGAAGTTCGCGAGTCGGAGCGAGCTCGGCGTCGACACCGTGGTGATGCCCCTCGAAGGGCTCTGGCATGCACCAGACATGGAGTCGTTCACCTCCCGGCGCGACAAGTCGGCATGGATGTGGACGTCGATGATCATGGTCGGCGACCACATCACCTCGTCGATGTTCGCGCACGCCGTGGAATCCGTGGCGCAGAAGGCGGCGAAGAAGAAGGAGCCGATCCCGGCGCTGGATGCGGTGCGGCTCGAGACGCTCGAGGAGGGGACCTGTGTGCAGACGCTGCATGTGGGTCCGTTCGACGACGAGGGTCCGGTGCTCGACGACCTCCACCACCGGTTCATTCCCGAGAACGGTCTGCAGATGCGCGGACGCCACCACGAGATCTACCTGAGCGATCTGCGTCGCACCGACCCTGCGAAGCTGCGCACGATCCTCCGGCAGCCGGTGACGCGGGGCGTCTGAGCGGTGGGAGCCGGGAACGCAAGCCCCTCCGCGGCCTCCCGTACGACGGATACGCTTCAACGATGAGCACGGTCAAACACGTGGCGCGCGTCGCCAAAGGGTCCTCCGCATTCCGGCGGATCGCCCGTGCCGGATTCGTCGTCCTCGGCCTGATCCACGTCATCATCGGGTCGATCGCGATCTCCATCGCCGCCGGCGCCTCGGGCGACGCCGACCAGGACGGTGCGATGGAGCAGATCCGCCAGAACCCGGTCGGAGGACTGCTGCTCGTCTTCGTCGCGGCCGGTCTGATCGCGCTGGCCGTATGGCAGATCGCGAGCGCGTTCCTCGCCGCCGACCCGGCAGAGACCAAGAAGTGGGGTCAGCGCGTCAAGCTCTTCGGCATCGCCCTCGCCTACCTCGTGGTCGCCGGCATGGCGCTCATCTACGCCGTGGGCGGCAACGCTGATTCGGAGACCGCCTCGAAAACCCTGAGCGCGATCCTCCTCTCGGCACCGGGAGGGGTCGCGCTGCTCGTCGTGGTCGGTCTCTCCGTGGTCGGAGTCGGGGTTGGATTCGTCGTGGGCGGATTCACCCGCGGCTTCGAGAAGCTGCTCGATCTGCCGTCGGGGGCCGCGCGCGGCGGCATCGTGACGCTGGGCGTGATCGGCTACTTCGGCAAGGGCGTCGCGGTGGCCGTGACCGGGGTGCTCTTCGTCGTGGCTGCCGTCACCCAGGACCCGGAGAAGGGCGCAGGGCTCGATGCCGCCCTGCACAGCCTGCTCGAGCTGCCCCTCGGTGGACTCGTCCTGGGAGCGGTGGGAGCGGGTTTCGCGGTGTACGGCGTCTTCTGCATCGCTCGGGCCCGCTTCGCGCGCATGTGACCGCGACCTCCGAGAGCGCTCAGGCGGTCGCGGGCTTCTCGCTCCACACCAGCAGGAAGGCTCCGAGCGCGATCATCAGTCCTCCGCCCGACGCGCCCATCGCCTCGATGCGTCCAGGCGAGCGGCCGAACCAGTCGCGGGCGGCGCTCGCGAGGAGCACCCACACCGCATCGCAGGTCACACCGATCGTCACGACGATCGCCCCGAGCAGGAAGAGCTGCGCGGGAACGGACCCGGCATCCAGGTCGACGAACTGCGGCAGGATCGCGAGGAAGAACGCGATGGACTTCGGGTTGGTCACCCCGACGACGAAGCCTTCGGCGAACAGCCGCCACCCCGAGCGTCGCGTGGGTGCCGATGCCATCGCTCTCGCCGCGTCCTTGCGGTGACGGATGGCCTGGATGCCGAGGAAGATCAGGTACCCGGCGCCGAGCACCTTGACGATCGTGAACAGCGCGACCGACTGCGCGATCACCGTCCCGACGCCGAGCGCCACGGCCACGACGAGGAGGATGGACCCGACCGCCGTGCTCAGGATGCTGAGGAAGCCGCCCATCCGCCCGAGCGCCATCGCCCGCCCGATGGTGAACAGCACGGTGGGCCCGGGGATCACGACCATGACGAAGGCTGCGACGACGAAGGCGAGCAGCGTGTCCTGGGCGATCATGGGATGAGCCTAGACGCGGAGGCACCGGACGGTCGAGCTCCCGATCGTCCGGTGCCCGCGACCAGCGGCCGCTCGATCAGGCCGTTCCCCAGAAGCGGTCCTCGGCCTCCTGGTCCTCGCTCATCAGCCAGACCTCGGCGATCCGGCCGTCGGCGACCCGGAAGACGTCGACCCCGTGCTGGTCGAGATCCTCGTGCCCCTCGCGCTGGGCGCGGAAGCGCACCGTGGCCGAGACGAGGCTGCCGCTCTCGGTCGCCGATTCGGTTTCGAGTGCGAACGTGCCGCCGCTCAGCTGCATGAAGCGACCCAGGTGCGCGAGGATCGCGTCCGGTCCGACATGGTCCCCGGACACCTGGTTCGCCCCCGGCTGGTGCCAGACGGCATCCGGATGGAAGGTCGCGGCCAGCGCTTCCATGTCTCCGGCGGCCATGGCCGCACCGTACTGTCCTACGACGTCGATAGCCGACATGATGCTCCTTCTCGATGGGTCGGTACTGTGGAGCATCCAGCGTCTCGACAGCGGCGCGGTTACTTCAACGTCACCCGGAAGGAGCGGCGAATGTCGAGCACGTGGACGGTGTTCTCCGCCAGCTGCCCCTCGCGCGCCTCGCTCGCGCGCATCGCGAACAAATGGACGGCGATGATCGTCGTGCTCCTGCACGAGCAGCCGTTGCGCTTCGGCGAACTGCACACCCGGATGGACGGGATCGCGAAGAAGGTGCTCGTCGACACGCTTCGTGCTCTCGAACGCGACGGGATGCTGGACCGCGCGGTCGGCGAAGACGGCCATTCGCGCTACCTGCTCACCCCGCTCGGACGCACCCTGTACGAGCCGCTCCAGGCTCTGCAGGTCTGGGCCGAGTCGCATGTGGAGGATGTGCGCGAAGCGCAGGACCGCTACGACGAGGTCGCCGACGCGAAGATGCTCGACGGGCACTGACCGCCTGCGCCCACCCGTCGCCCACAGGTGGGAAACTGGAACGATGAGCGTTTCTCCCGGTGTCGACGTGATCGCCCCCTTGAACGAGGCCGAGGTGCGGCGCATCAGACTCTGACACGTACGCGGCCGGGGTGCTGCCGAAGCTCTCGATCTCGCTGACGAACAAGGGCGCCAAAGACTGCACGATCGATGTGGGGTCGACGACCCAGGTCTTCACGATCTCCAGCGGCGCCGATGTCTGGTGGCGTTCGACCGACTGCCAGGAGAACCCGAGCAGCATGATCGCCACGCTCACGGCGGGCACCACGGTCACGAGCAAAGACCCCGTCACCTGGGATCGCACTCGGTCGAGCGTCGAGACGTGCGCGCAGGAGAATCGACAGCGGGCACCGGGCGGAGGGGCTTCGTACCACGTGGAGGTTTCGATCGGCGGGTTCACGAGCCCTTCGAGCGCGCAGATCCTGCTCTACTGAGGCCCGCTGAGTTTCGAAGCGAACTCCGAAGACGCTCTTCGAAAATCGTCGCAAGTCGGCGCTGTTGCTACGAAATCGGGCGATGTTTGCCGCCGTCGGCGCGCGATGCTGACAACGGTGACTCTTTGGGATACCATAGAAGCGACTCTCCGCATCTGCGGCACCAAGCCATCCCCAGTGGCGTCGAGCTACAGCGTCCCCAGCGCTTCGACACCGCCGCTCGAGAGTCCGAGGGCCCTCTCGAGTACCCCAGTCCCCAATGTGGGACTCGAGAGGGCCCCAATCGTCTCCACGGCCGAATCGGCGCTTCGCGCTTCGTGCCGTGAATAAGCTGGACACATGGCAGCGAAGAAGGCGAAGGCCTCGAAGAACAAGCCCGCACCCGAGGACTTCCGTTCGGATGCCCTGGCGCAGGCCCTGGAGAACCAGGACGTCGCTGCGGTCGCTCTCGCCCTCCGCCACGGCACCACGGTCGTACCGCTGATCAAGCCCGGCGCACGCGACAACCCGCTCGACAGCGGTGAGGTGTGGACCTACCGCGACCCGAAGACCGGCGACCTCGCGCTGCTGCTGTTCAGCGACGCGAAGAACAAGCCGGCCAACCTGCCCCCTGGCGTCGGCATCTACGGTGCCGACTGGCTGCGCAAGTTCCTCGCCGCACACCCGATCACGACGGTGTTCCTCGACATCGCCGGCCCTCACCCCATGCAGGCGGACCCTGCCGAGCTGCTCAAGGCGCTCGACGCCTGAGAGCCCCGACGGTTCGCGTCAGAACGGCGGGATGTCGCGATCGGAGCGGCGTGACGTGTTGCGCGCCCGCACATCGCCGAGCGCGGCGCGGAGTGTCTTCGAACGGTCGTCGACCACCTGCTCGTATCCCAGGCGTGCGGCCTCGGACCTGAGGGCTACGCCGCCGGTTCGATCATCTCCTATCGGATGTGGGACATCGATGAGGAGGCGATCAGATGACGTGGAGCACGATCGTCGCAGCGGCGGCGCTGGGCGCGATGCTCACGCTCGGAGTGACGCCCG
>NZ_JAGYWT010000101.1:0-6706 GCF_019279095.1 Microbacterium sp. BF1
CCCGGAGCGCCGGAGAGCAGCTGGATGACCTGCTGGCGGACCTTGTTGAGGTCGGCGCCGAGCTTGACGAGCACCTGGGCGGCGACGCCCTCGCCCTCGCGGATGAGGCCGAGCAGGATGTGCTCGGTTCCGATGTAGTTGTGGCCGAGCTGCAGGGCCTCGCGGAGGCTGAGCTCGAGCACCTTCTTGGCGCGCGGGGTGAACGGGATGTGCCCGGTCGGCTGCTGCTGACCCTGGCCGATGATGTCCTGCACCTGCTCGCGCACGGCGTCGAGGGAGATGCCGAGGCTTTCGAGCGCCTTGGCGGCGACGCCTTCGCCCTCGTGGATGAGACCGAGCAGGATGTGCTCGGTTCCGATGTAGTTGTGGTTGAGCATCTTCGCCTCTTCTTGGGCGAGGACGACCACTCGACGGGCTCGGTCCGTGAATCTCTCGAACATGCTGTGACTCCTTATTCGCACGGGGCGAAGACGCGTGAAGCGCTTGTACATCGAGAGTAACCACCACATCGGGCACGTATGCCCGTGTTCGCCGTGGGCATACCGGGGCTATGGCAGGCGGTGTGACGAGGTGTCGAAAGCGACGGGGATTGACGAGCTTATCGATTGTCGTTATTTTATCGTTTATCGCTAACAACGATCATCGATAAGGAGCGATCATGACCTCGACGAAACAGGGCACGCTGTCCCGCGGCGACGCCGCTGCACTCATCGCCTTCTGCATCGCCGGCGTGGCGATCGCGGCGTACATCACGGTCTTCTCGATCATCCGCATCGTCACCCTGCTCAGCGGCACGATGATCCCGGTGATGGTCGAGTTCGTGGATCAGCCGATCGAGGCTCCGCTCGGCGCAGGTGGTGCGAACATCACCCTCGAACTGGACAGGGCGATCCTCACCGCCCCGACCCTGCCGGGGATCGCGATCGGCGCGGGCGTCATCGGACAGCTCGCCCAGATCGTCGCGATCATCGTCGTGATCGGATGCCTGATGCTGCTGGCGCGCAGCATCCTGAGCGGCACGGTGTTCAGCCGACGCAACACGCGACTCGTGATGGTCGCCGGCATCGTCGGCCTGCTCGGCTTCGCGGCCGTGCGGTTCTTCGACAACATGCTGGCCAACGCCGCCGTCTCCGCGGTCACCGAGAATGCTGTCGACAATGCGGTGATCAGTATCGAGCCGTTCACCTTCATCCTGGCCGCGTTCATCATCTCGGTCATCGGCACCACGTTCGTGATCGGCGATCGACTGCAGCGCGAGACGGAAGGATTGGTCTGATGACCATGACGAAGACGACTTCCCCGGCCACCCGCTCCGAGACCGCGGACGCCATCACCGTGATCCTCTACGCGGCTGCGGCGCTCGTCACCGTTGCATTCGCCACGATCCTGCGCGTCGCGGGCACCTTCCGCGAAACGGGGATCGCCTGGACGGTCCCCATCGACCAGCAGCCGATCTCCGCCACGACCGACTCCGGCGCCATCTCGATCGAGGGGTTCGCGGACGAGGCGATGGTCATCGCCGACGGGGTGAACGCGGCCTCGGTCACGGCCATCATCGCCGCCATCGCGCTGTGGGCTCTCGCGGCCGTCGCGGTCATCGCGGCGGTGACGCTGGTCGCCTGGAACTTTTTGCGCGGACGCTTCTTCGTCCGTCCGAACGCGCGAGCCTTCGATGTGATCGGCTGGACGCTCGTCGGCGCTCCGATCCTGATCGTGATGCTCGAGACGATGGGCCGCAACGGCGTCACCTCCGCTCTCGGCATCGGCGACGGGGAACCGGTGCATCCGATCGAGTTCTGGAGCGTCGCGCCGATCTTCGCCACCGGGGTGACGGTGGGCCTGATCGCGGTGGCGTTCCGCCGCGGCATCCGGCTGCAGAACGAGAAGCTCGCGCTCGAGAAGGACACGGAGGGACTGGTATGACCCCGGCCGAGAGCGACGACGAGTTCACCGGCATCCACTGCCGACTCGACGAGCTGCTCGCCGAGCGGGGCATGACGCTCACCGAGCTGAGCGCCGCGGTGGGGGTGAGCATCGTGAATCTGTCGGTGCTGAAGAACGACCGGGCCCGCGCCATCCGCTACTCGACCTTGCGGGCGATCTGCGAGGCGCTCGACTGCGAGGTCGGTGACCTGCTGGTGCTCGCGCCGCGCTAACGGGGAACCCCCGCCGGCCCCACCGAACGGATCCCGGCTCGCGCGTCATCCTTCGTCATATCCACCCAGGGAATTCTCAGGCAGCCATAGCGTTGGGCCTCATGGCGCGTACTCGGCGCGCCGCGATTCTGGAGTCCCCACCTCATGAGCACCACCGCACGCGCCCAGAAGGCGCCTGACACCCGCGGGCCGGTCCGGAAGCTGCTGAGCTCGTTCGGCTTCCAGATCCTCGCAGCCCTCGTCCTCGGCATCGCCGCCGGTCTGATCGGCCGCCAGCTCGGCGCCACCGCTGAGAACCCGACAGGGCTGTCGGCCACGCTCGACACCATCGGCAACTCGTACGTGACGCTGCTGCGCGCCGCCGTCGTACCGCTGATCTTCACCGCCATCGTCGCCAGCATCTCGAACCTGCGCCGTGTGCAGAACGCCGCACGCCTCGCCGGCCAGACGATCCTGTGGTTCGCGATCACCGCGTTCATCGCCGTGATCATCGGCATCGTGCTCGGCCTCGTGATCCAGCCCGGCAACCGCGCCGGCGAAGGCCTTGAGCCCGGTGACCCGTACACCGTGGGCACCTGGTGGAACTTCCTGCTGGGCCTCATCCCGCAGAACTTCCTCGGCGTCACCGTCAACACCTCGCCCGGTGCCGTCGAGGGGACCTTCTCGTCGAGCGTCGGCTTCAACATCCTGCAGGTGATCGTGGTCGCCGCCGTCGTCGGCATCGCCGCTCTCAAGGCCGGCAAGAAGGCCGAGCCGTTCCTCGTCTTCACCGAGTCGCTGCTCAAGGTCATCCAGCGCGTGCTGTGGTGGATCATCCGCATCGCCCCGCTCGGCACGTTCGGCCTCATCGGCTCGGCCGTGATCAAGTACGGCTGGGAGAAGCTGGCCTCCCTCGGCTGGTTCGCCGCGGCGGTCTACATCGGGCTCGCGCTCGTGCTGTTCGTGGTCTACCCGATCCTGGTGCGCACCCACGGCCTGTCGATCAAGCAGTACTTCTCGGGCGTGTGGCCGGCGGTGCAGCTGGCCTTCGTCAGCCGCTCCTCGATCGGAACGCTGCCCCTCACCGAGCGCGTCACCGAGCGCAACCTCGGCGTGCCCCGCTCCTACGCGTCGTTCGCCGTGCCTCTGGGCGCCACCACCAAGATGGACGGCTGCGCCGCGATCTACCCGGCCATCGCCGCGATCTTCGTCGCGCAGTTCTTCGGCATCGAGCTGAACTTCGTGCAGTACCTGCTGATCGTGATCGTCTCGGTCGTCGGCTCCGCTGCGACTGCCGGCACCACCGGTGCTGTGGTGATGCTCACGCTGACGCTGTCGACCCTGGGCCTGCCGCTCGAGGGCGTGGGACTGCTGCTCGCGATCGACCCGATCCTCGACATGGGCCGCACCGCGGTCAACGTGGCGGGCCAGGCGCTGATCCCGACGATCGTCGCCAAGCGCGAGGGCATCCTGAACGAAGACCTCTACAACGCGCCGCGTGAGGGGCTGCCCTTCGCCGACGACTCCGGTGACGACGACGCCCCCGAGGCGGATGCGTCCTCCGACAAGGAGCCGGTCAGCGCCCGCTGACCTCACCCCGCGACGCCAGAGCGCCTCGTCCCTGCATGGGGCGAGGCGCTCTGCCGTTCAAGGATTCAAGAGTGCGGGGAGGCGGGGTTCGGGGAATCAGGCCCGGCTCTGCTGGCGGGTGGCTCCACGGGTGTCGAGCGCGAGCTCCTCGGCATCCATCGCGGCAATCAGCTCGCGCATGACCTCTTCGTCGAGGTTGCCCGCATCCCGCTCGGCGAGGAGGATCTCGCGACGCACCTGCAGCCAGCCCTTCGACAGCGCGACGAGGTCTTCATACGAAGGCCGGCTCGCGGCGTCCTCCACCTTCTGCGCCTCGTCAGTGTCCCTCTCGACCCGGGTCATGCGCTTGGTGAAGGCGTCGAAGACGCTGAGGTCGACCTCGCCGTACTTGGCCTCCCACTCGATGCGCTTCTCGGCGAGGTACTTCTTCCCGGCCTCGCGGCTCTTCGCGCGGACCTCGGCGAGGGCTGCCTCATCCTCCTCCTCATCCACGTCGCTGGCGATGCCGAGACCGCGGATCAGCATCGGCAGCGTCAGCCCCTGGATCAGCAGCGTGCCCACCGTGACGATGAACGCCACCACGACGATCGCGTGCGAGGCCTCGGTGTCGAGGGTCGCGAGGTCGGCGGCCGCCACCGCGATCGCCAGCGTCACCACTCCGCGCATTCCCGCCCAGGAGATGACGGCGCTGTCCTTCCAGGTGAGCTGGAGCCCTGCCATCTGCTCGCGCACGATGTGACTGCGCAGTTCGTCGGCGGTGTACTTCGCCCAGCGCCTGGACCTGCGGTGCCGCTTGTCGAACTCCCCGGATTCGACACCGCGATCCCAGCGTTCGAGACGTTTGCGATCCTGGAAGTTCGACCACGCACTCGTCGGGTAGATGAAGAGGGGCCGCACGATGACCACGACGAGCAGAACCGCCCCGGAGAGCAGCAGGATCTGCCCGACCGATTCACTCCCGAGGTCGCTGAGCACGCGCGGGAACTGGAGGCCGATGTACGCGAACACGAAGCTCTCCAGCAGCAGATCGGCCGAGAGCCACAGCGGCTTCTCCTGCTGACGCGTCGTGTAGTCGGTGCGCGGCGAGTTGTAGCCGACGTAGAGCCCCATCGCCACGACGGCGAGCACTCCCGACTCTCAGGGCATCTCGCTCGAAGAGGCGCTCCGCCGCCTGATCTGAGCGCAGCGACCGCGGCGTACACTCGCACCATGTCGACTCCCACCCGCACCATCGGCCGTATCTTCCTCGGCGCCTCTCTCGTCTTCGCGGGCGTCTCGCACCTCACGGTGGCGCGCGAGGAGTTCCAGGCGCAGGTCCCCGAGTCGCTGCCGCTGGATCCTGACACCACGGTGCTCGCCTCCGGCGTGGCCGAGATCGCACTCGGATCCGCCCTGCTGCTGGCACGACGCCGTCGGCGCACGGTCGGCACGATCGCCGCTCTGTTCTTCGTCGCCGTGTTCCCCGGCAACGTGGCGCAGTGGATGCACCACCGCGACGGCTTCGGTCTCGACACGGACATGAAGCGCTTCGTGCGGCTGTTCTTCCAGCCCGTGCTCGTCGCGCTGGCGCTGTGGTCGACCCGCGAACCCCGACGCTGACGGGCCGGACCACCCGCACGGACTCACCACTGTCAGGGACGCGTGCCCTCTGCGGCACAACGGGTCCTCCGAGCTGAGGTCCGTAGACTCGGCAGATGAAGGAATGGCGGGTGACGCAGCGGTGAAGGCGCGTACCGTCTTCGGCCTGCTCCGCCTCAGCGCGGCCGCCGTCTGTCTCGTGGCGCTCATCCACCGGCTCGCCTGGGGTCTCGCATCGAACACGATCGCGAGCCAGAACTTCTTCGCATATCTGACGAACCAGTCGAACATCGCTTTCGTGGTGCTGCTCACCGTCGCCGGCATCCTCGCGCTGCGCCGCGCGAAGGATCCTCGCTGGCTCACCGTCGCCCTGGCACTCGTTCTGACCTGGACGATCACGGCCGGACTCGTGTTCGCGATCCTGGTCTGGCAGGCCGGCATCCGCGGCATCCGCATCGACGTGCCCTGGTCGGATCAGGTGCTGCACTTCTGGCTCCCCGCCGTCACCGTGGCGGCCTGGGCTCTCGCACCCGGTCACCGCTCCGTGCCGTGGCGCGTGATCCCGGTGTCGCTGGCGTACCCGGTGATCTGGGGCGTCGCCACCATGATCCGCGGCCCACTGATCGGCTGGTACCCGTACTACTTCCTCGATCCGCGGCAGGTGAGCGGTCCGATGGAGTTCCTGATCTCATCCGCGATCGCGCTCGGCACGTTCGCCGCCGTCGCCACCCTCCTCGTGCTCATCAGCCGCATGCCGGTACCGAAACGGCTGCGCGGGAAAACCGAGGGCACTGCGCAGGCATCGACGCCGGAGCAGGCGAGAGCCGGTGAACGGGTCGGTCAGACATAGAGGGCGAGCGAGGCGAGGGCCGCTTCGATCGCCTCGTCTTCGTCGAGCTTCGCGAACTCCGCTGCCGCCGCGCCGCCGACGATCCCGACGAGCACGTTCTCGCCGGTCGCGGGTCGCAGATTGATCCAGGTCGCGATGGCCACGTCGGCGCCGACGGAGTGCCAGATGGCCTCGTCGTTCTCCCAGAACGGCTCGTCCCACCGCAGCCAGACCGTCTCGATCGCGCCCATGCCGAGTGCCGAGATCGCCCCGCGATTGGAGAACGGCAGGGGCGGGTCGAACTCGATGCTGCGGTCCTGGAGCACGCCGAGTGGAACCGTCACGATGACCCGATCGAACGACAGCGCCTCACCGGTGCCGAGGCGCACGCTCACCCCGGAATCGTCGTAGGCGAGGCGGGCGACCGGAGAGTTGAGCCCCACCTTGACCCCGTCGAGGGCCTGCTCGATGAACGGTGCGACGTCGCCGGTCGCGGCCTTCGGGTCGCTCATGGGGAGGGGAGGCGCGAACCAGCTCGACAGTTCGTCGGCGCCGGCACCGGTGCGGGCAGCGA
>NZ_JAGYWT010000102.1:0-6650 GCF_019279095.1 Microbacterium sp. BF1
GCCGAGGCCGCGATCACCGCTCCCCTGCCGCGACGCAGATCGACCAGGCCCTCGTCACGCAGTCGCTGGTAGGCGTGCAGCACGGTGTGCTGGTTGATGTCGAGCGCTTCGGCGACATCGCGTGCCGCGGGAAGGCGATCGCCCGGAGCGAGGACCCCGGTGAGGATGTCGGAGCGGATGGAGGCCGCGACCTGGTCGTACAGCGCGCGGGAGCTGTCGGGATCGACACGGATGAGCATCCGATCCTCCTCTCGTGGAATCGCTACTTATTCTATGCGAACTATAACAACTGTGACAACCCTCCAGACGTCTTTGTCGCTCTCTGCTCGTTCCTCCACACTGGCGTGATGCGCATCACTCCCCGCCGTCTCGCGATCGGCATGAGCCTGTGGATCCCCAACCTCTTCAGCGGCATCCGCATCCGCCGCTTCAGTGAGGATTGGACCCATGCCACGGTCGAACTCCACGTGAACGTCTTCACCCGCAACTACGTCAAGACCGCGTTCGGTGGGTCGATGTCGGCGATGACCGACCCGTACTTCTTCATGCTGGTGATGCACCAGCTCGGACGCGATCACGTCGTGTGGGACACCCGCGGCGAGATCGAGTTCCTCAAGCCCGGCCGTGGCGTGCTCACTGCCGAGTTCGAGGTGTCGAAGGAGAAGGCCGAGGAGATCCGTGAGCGCGCACGCGGCGGAGCCAAGGTGCTCGAGTGGTTCGAGACGGTCATCACCGACAGGGAGGGCGACGTCGTCGCGAAGGTACGCCGCGAGGTCTACATCCGGGAGAAGAAGCGGGTCACCGCCTCGCGTAGTTGATCGAGGGCCGTGGAGGTGTAGGCGGGGCGGTCGTCAGAACGTGCCGCCCGGATAGACACCCTCCGGCAACGTGAAGCAGACCGAACCCGACGCGATGTTGCACGTTGTACGCGCCTGTGGGATCAATCCAATTCCTCGACTCGAATCGATCATCGTCCTCCAAGCGAGTCTCAAGGTCCTTGACGATACGTTCGGCGTTTGAAGAGGGCGTTAGCGTGACGGTGGTCGAACCATTCCGGTTGTGCTGCGTCTCATCGCAAGACAACAACGTTCCCTCCGGCTTTTGAACAATGTCCACCACTGCCTCCGCCGGAATCAGCGATGCGATCTCCATCTCAATTGCCTGCGCATCAGTCTTGACCTCTTCCCATGTCACGCTGCTCTCCTCGCTCGGCTCTTCGGCTGCGGGCGTGCACCCTGACAACACCGTCACACACAGCAGAAAGATGGCTGCAGTCCGCCACGGCGCGGTTCCGATGCGTTCACCAGCGTCAGGCCTCAGAATTTCCCTCCGGGGTAAACGTCATCTGGCAAGGTGAAGCACGGTGACCCCGAGCTGATCAGGAGCGCCGCCGCGCCATCTGGGCCAATGACGTAGGTTTCGGCGGTATCAGGCGACATCAGTTGAATCTCATACTCGTCGACGACGTCGCGACGGTTTCGCACGTCGAAGCGCTCATCCTCCCGAAAGTGCGATTCACGTGTTCTGACGATCTGCTCCGCATCGGCATCGGGCGTCAGCGCGATCGCCGTCGAGCCATACCAGGTGTGTTGCCCGTCATCGCACGAGAACAACGTGCCAGTCGGCTTCTGAACAATGCTCACGACGTACTCGGCCGGAACGAGATCCGCGATCTCGAGTTCTGTTGCCTGGGTCGCGGTCTTCGCTTCCTCCCAGGTGAGGCTCTTCTGATCCATCGGAACCTCTTTCTCGGGAGCTGTGCAACCGACCAGCGCGACAGCGACCAGGAAGGCGACTGTTCCCGCAAGCCATCGCCGGATCACTGTTTCACCAGCTTCGCGATGTCACGCAAGACCGGCAGATTGTCGTCGATATTGGTGGCGATCAGGTTGTGATTGTCCATCAGCACGCCGATGTCATCGAGCGATACATACACCGACGGGCATCCACTGGATGGCACAGCTGCCGACTCTGCCAGTTCGTCATCATGCGGCCCTTCGTAGTATTCGCCGTGCTCGAAAGAGCGTGCATGTGGCGGAGCCAAGGTGCTCTCGTGCGTGGAGACCGTCATCATCGACCGCGAGGGCAGCGTCGTCGCGAAGGTGCTGCAGGAGCGCTACTACGAACGTCCCCCGCAGATCGAACGCGGCTGGCAGCACCACCTGATCGACACCACTGCGCGCACGTACGTCGACATGGTCAACAACGTCGCAGGTCTCGGCCACGCCCATCCGAAGGTCGCGGACGCCGCGGACCGCCAGCTGCGGACCCTCGCCACGAACTCCCGCTTCCTGTTCCGCGACCTCGCGGAGTACAGCGAACGACTTCTCGCCCTGATGCCGGAAGGCAGCGACCTCGACACGGTGCTGCTGGTCAACAGCGGCTCGGAGGCGGTCGATCTCGCCATCCGTCTGGCGCAGGCGGCGACCGGTCGTCGCACGGTCGTCGCGCTGCGAGAGGCCTATCACGGCTGGACGATGGCGAGCGATGCGGTGACCACCAGCGCCTATGACAACCCCTTCGCGCTCGCCACGCGCCCCGACTGGGTGCACATCGCCGATGTGCCCAACCGCTTCCGCGGCACGTATCGCGGTGCGGACGTCGCCGACGCCTATCTCGCCGACCTCGCGACCGATCTCGATCGGCTGCGGGAGGACGGACGGGAGGTCGCGGCGTTCCTGTGCGAGTCGATCCTCGGCAACGCGGGGGGCGTGGTGCTCCCCGACGGTTATCTCGCCGGGGCCTACGCGCAGATCAGGGCGGCGGGCGGGGTGTGCATCGCCGATGAGGTGCAGGTCGGCTTCGGGCGGATGGGGTCCGCCTTCTGGGGGTTCGAGCTCGCAGAGGTGGTGCCCGACATCATCACGATCGCGAAGCCGATGGGCAACGGATTCCCGATCGGCGGGGTCATCACCTCGAAGCGCATCGCGGACGCGCTGTCGACGCAGGGCCAGTTCTTCTCCTCCGCCGGCGGCAGCACGCTCAGCTGCCGGGTCGGCATCGCGGTGCTCGACGCGATGGCAGAGGACGGACTGCAGCACAACGCGGCAGTGATCGGCGCGCGCCTCGCCGAGGGCCTTCGGGGCCTCGCCGACCGGCATCCGCTGATAGGCGTCGTCCATGGCGAGGGGCTGTATCTCGGTGTCGAACTCGTCCGTGACCGCGACACCATGGAGCCGGCGGCCGCCGAGGCCGCGGCGATCTGCGAGCGGATGCGTGAACTCGGTGTGATCGTGCTGACGACATCCGAGCGGTCCAACGTCCTGAAGATCAAACCACCGCTGTGCCTCACGGCGCAGAGCGCCGATCATGTCGTCGCGATGCTGGACAGGGTGCTGACCGAAGGGTGGTGACTCGGGGTCTCATCTTCGAATCCCGCTGTCCATCGGATTGTTAAAAGCGTATTTCGAACCGAATTCGTCGTAGCGCTGGCGATTACCTCCGGTCCATACTGTTCCTCAGCGTCGGACGATCCGAAGTCCGACCCATGCGCTGTTCCCCGAGGAGTACCCATGGCAACGAAGACGAAGCCGCTGGCGCAAGGCGGAGGGACGCTCCGACGAAATCTGGGGTTGTGGGCCATCGTCGGGCTCGGGCTCGGCTACATGACACCGACGGTCGTCTTCGACACCTTCGGCATGGTCGCCCGTGACACCGACAACGTCGTTCCGGCGGCGTACCTGGTCGCGCTGGTCGTGATGGTATTCACCGCCATCAGCTACGGCAAGATCTCCAGCGCGATCCCGAGTGCCGGATCCGCCTACACCTACGTGCGCGAGTCGATCCATCCGAACCTCGGCTTCATGGTCGGTTGGACGTCGCTGATCGACTACGTGCTGCTGCCGATGGTGAACTGCCTCATCATCCGCAGCTATCTCGAGGCGCTCTTCCCCGAGATCCCCGGGTGGATCTGGGTCGTGCTGTACTGCATCCTCGTGACGAGCATCATCTACCGCACGATGCGCGGCACCTCGAACCTGAACATGATCCTGCTCATCTTCTCGATCATCGTGATGGTCGTCTTCGTGGTGATGGTGATCGCGCAGCTGATGCGCGGCGACGGCGCCGCGACCGTGGCCTCGATGGCCCCGTTCTTCCACGACGGCGCCACGATGAGTGCGGTGCTGATGGGCGCCACGATCGTGTGCTTCTCGTTCATCGGCTTCGACGCCGTGACGATGTACGCGGAAGAGGCCAAGGACCCGAAGATCATGCCCAAGGCCATCCTGCTGACGGTGCTTCTGGGAGGCGCGATCTTCCTCATCTCCGGCTACCTCACGCAGCTGCGCTTCCCCGACTGGAACGAGTTCGCGCCGGGCGGCGACATGCAGTTCGTCGAGGACTCCACGCTGCCGGTCATCGGCAACCTGGTCGGCGGCCCCGTGCTCATGGCGGTGCTGACAGCGGCCGGCTTCTGCGCCACCCTCGCCTCCGGCCTGGCGTCGCACGCCTCGGTGTCGCGGATGCTGCTGGTGATGGGCCGCAACAACGTGCTGCCGCAGCGGGCGTTCGGCTACATCAACCCGCGCACCCACACCCCGACCTTCAACATCGTGCTGGTCGGCGCCATCTCGCTGCTGGCCATCCCGTTCACCCTCGAGCTGATCGCCGCGTGGATCAACTTCGGCGCGCTGATCGCCTTCACCTTCGTCAACATCTCGGTGATCGCGTGGTTCGCGATCCGCAAGGGCCGTCGCAAGACTCCCGGCGACATCTTCAGCTTCATCGTGATGCCCGGCATCGGCATGGTGCTCACCGGTCTGCTCTGGGCGAACCTGCACGAGGACGCCCTGCGCGGCGGCCTGGTGTGGACCGCGATCGGGGTCGTCTACCTCGCCATCATCACGAAGGGCTTCCGCAAGAAGGTCGTCGCCTTCGACGAGAACCAGGCGGTGACCGGATACAACAAGGTCGTCAAGGTTCCGGTCGACGAGAGCTGACCCGACATCCCGACACGAGAAGAGCCGCCTCCCCGGAAGGGAGGCGGCTCTTCTCGTGTCGAGGAACCTGTGTTGAGGAAGGGGTCAGATGACACCCTGGGCGAGCATCGCCGCGGCGACGCGCTCGAAGCCGGCGATGTTGGCTCCGGCGACGTAGTCGCCCGCGACATCGTGTCGCTCCGCGGCGTCGAAGGCCGCATCGTGGATGTCGGCCATGATCTCGCGCAGCTTGTTCTCGCTGTCGCCGAAGCTCCAGCGCTGACGCGAGGCGTTCTGGCTCATCTCGAGCGCGGAGGTGGCGACGCCACCGGCGTTCGCGGCCTTTCCGGGGGCGAACAGCACACCGGCCTTCTGGAACGCCTCGACCGCATCCGGCACGCACGGCATGTTCGCGCCCTCGGACACGGCGCGCACGCCGTTCGCGATCAGGGCCTGGGCATCGGCGAGGCTGACCTCGTTCTGGGTGGCGGAGGGGACGGCGATGTCGACCGGGACCTCCCACACGCTGCCGCCTTCGACGAAGTGGGCGCTCGGGCGGCGGTTGGCGTACTCGACGATGCGGGCACGCTCGACCTCCTTGATCTGACGCAGCAGGTCGAGGTCGATCCCGGCGTCGTCGACGACGTAGCCGGAGGAGTCCGAGGCCGTCACCGCGGTGGCGCCGAGCTGGGTGGCCTTCTGGATCGCGTAGATCGCGACGTTGCCCGATCCCGAGATGCCCACGCGCTTGCCGGTGAGGGAGTCGCTGTGCACCGCGAGCATCTCCTGCGCGAAGAACACCGCGCCATACCCGGTGGCCTCGGTGCGCACCTCTGCACCGCCCCACCCCGTCCCCTTGCCGGTGAACATGCCGGACTCGTGGCGGTTGGTGACCTTGCGGTACTGGCCGAAGAGGTAGCCGATCTCGCGGCCGCCGACGCCGATGTCGCCCGCGGGCACATCGGTGTGCTCGCCGAGGTGACGGTAGAGCTCGTTCATGAACGACTGGCAGAAGCGCATGACCTCGGCGTCGGACTTTCCGTGCGGGTCGAAGTCGGATCCGCCCTTGCCGCCGCCGATGCCCTGGCCGGTGAGCGCGTTCTTGAAGATCTGCTCGAAACCGAGGAACTTGATGATCGACAGGTTCACCGAGGGGTGGAAGCGCAGTCCGCCCTTGTATGGGCCGAGCACGGAGGAGAACTGGATGCGGTAGCCGCGGTTGACCTGCAGCCTGCCGGCGTCGTCGATCCAGGGCACGCGGAAGAGGATCTGGCGCTCGGGCTCGACGAGTCGCTCGAGGATGCCGCCGTCGACGTATTCCGGGTGGCGCTCCAGCACAGGTGCGATCGAGTGCAGCACCTCGTGGACGGCCTGGTGGAACTCCGGCTCGTAGGGGCTGCGGGAGAGCACCGTGTCGAAGACGGGCTGCACGGATGCGGCGAGCGGATGGAAGTCGACGGGAGACGTAGCGGTCACGCGGAAGAGCTTTCTGGTGGGGGATGGTGGTGCAGGCGATCGTGTCGCGTGAGGCTGTGCCGGATCCGGCAGAGATTTCACTCTAGTGGGCACCGAAAGCGAGGGTTCCCGCTCGGTCGGTGGCGACGTCGGTCACCCGGTGTTCTGCAGGCCTGCGGCCACACCGCTGACGGACAGCAGCAGCAGACGCTGCTGTTCCGGGTCGGCGCCGGAGCCGGTCGGATCCTCTGCGGCCGAGCGGAGGGCCCGCAGCGC
>NZ_JAGYWT010000103.1:0-6580 GCF_019279095.1 Microbacterium sp. BF1
GGACGACCTGCTCCGAGGTGTGACGCTTCCTGCTGTTCGTCATGATCTGACCAGTCTCACTGCCCGGACCCCCGGGCAACAGGACGACTCACACAACCACCGGACCTACCAAACGGGGTCAGCCCACGACCGCACGATCGAATTGGGGGCGAGATGCACGGGCACCGGAGACTCCGTGATCGGTGTACAGGTCATCGCGGCGGACCCCCGCAGCCAAAAGGTCCACTTCTTGGCGATCCGTTGACTGCTGACGGGTGGACACTCGTGCGTAGCCGATCAGCTTTGCCATTTCAGGGTTCTCCAGGTGTCTCGCAACTAATGGTGTGTACTCGTATCTTGTCAATCACTTGCGAGACATAGTTGCGAGAATCGCCGAGCCTCGGAAACTCGCGAACGTTGTTAATGTCCGAAGTCCTCAACATGAGACGTCTCGTAAGCCTAGGGTTCTGAGACAGTTGTCGCAAAGTTGGCGTCGGCTGAAGTCCGGACGACTCACTCGCCGGATTGAGTGGCGCTTATGGCCGCATGGGCAGCCATGGGTACCAGGTCTGTGAGCGAGTCCAACCCGGCCCACAGCGGCTCGTAACGATTTATGGCGGAGCTTCTCTCGACTTCGGGGCCACCGAGACGCAACCGTCGCGTTCGAACAGCAACCTCGAAATACACCGCCTCTTCATTGGAGAGGCCCGGAATGGCGAGGCGTCGGACGATTGTCCCTTCCAGGCCTGTCTCCTCGCGAAGCTCCCGGAGGCACGCCTGCTGAGGCGATTCGTCCAGCTCGACCCCACCGCCGGGAAGTACGCAGTACTTCTTGCCGGCCTTTTCGCGAGCGATGACGAGTACCTCGCCGCCCTCGATAACGACCGCAACTGCCCGAACTCTCACGCGAAGGACTCTAGTCCGGATTCGCGTCGCCATGTGGTGGTTGCTAGTTGGATGTCTCGTAACCTCGGTGTCGCAAAACGCATGAGATACGCGACACCGTCCGACCCACTGGCCACCGGTGAAGGAGACGAGCATCGCCAGGTAGGAATACCGCCCGCTGGCCGATTGGTTCGTGCGTAAGCGTCGTGTGCGCGTAATACAATCGAGCGTCGAGCCGTAGGCTCGTTTCCCATGAAGTTCCTCGACCTCACCCAACGGTTCGTCTCGCAGCATTTTCCGGCCGCGAGCGTCGTCATTCTCGCGGGAAGCACCTCCCGTGAAGCGAGAACGCCGACGAGCGACATCGATGTTCTCATCCTGGGCGACACACTCTTCCCAGACGAACGCACGAGTTTGGCTGCGACGTATCGCTTTGAGGGTGAGATCTTCGAGGTTTTTGCCTACACGGAGGAAGGCTTCGCAACTTGGGCGAACCGGGGATTCGAGCAATATCGACCCGTGATTGTCCAGATGCTCCTAGATGGAATCACGGTGCGAGGTGACGCCGAGCGTGGACGCTATCGACGTGCCTGGTTACCGAGATACGAGAAGGGACCGGTGCTGGATCCCACCGAATCTGCATTTCGTCGTTACGTCTTGACTGACCTGCTCGACGACTACGCCGACGCTACGGATCCGCTGGAGCGTCACATGCTCTCCTCGCTCCTTTTCGAACGAACTGCAGAGTTGATCCTGCTGACGAACTCGCGCTGGATCGGCGCGGGAAAGTACCTTCCTCGGCGTCTCAGAGAGTTCGACGCGGGTCGCGCAGCCGCACTGAGCGCTCCTTTGTTGGACCGCGCTGACGATCGTTTCGCCGCCCAGGTTCAGCACGAGCTTGAACTCGCAGGAGGTCGTGTCCAGGAGGGATTCCATCGGTAGCGACATCCGCCTCACGCCCACTAGCGCACCCGCATGCTGAGGAGAGCCGAGCGCGGGTGCTGGCGGACCGTCCCACGACTAAGACGAAGAGTGTCTCGCAACCTTGGTGTCTCGTAACCCATGGGATACGCGACAGTTTCCCACCCCGTGGGATTGGCCGACGCACACGAGTGTTGAGGACTTCGGACAGAAGTGCCGACGACTCCGGACATCGACACGTCTACCGAGCCGCGGACCGTCACAGGAAGCGCGAGGCGGGCGCCCCGCGCGATCAGTCACTATAGACGCTTCTATAATGCTCCGATAGACTGGGCTATAGGAGGTGGTGACCGTGACTGTCATGGAGATCCCTGCCGAGGCGCGGGCCGCTGTACGGGCTCGGCTGAGGAAGGAAATCGACGACCTGGACTATCGGCGTTCGTTGCGGATTCTGGGGGAGCGTGGGTACACGCAGGTGCGGATCGCGGGGTGGCTGGGGATTGCGCAGCCGTCGGTGACGAATGCGTTGAAGACGGCGACGAAGACGGCGCTGCCGCGGGAGGGTTTCTCGGGTGCATCGCCGTATGAGATCTGCCAGCGATACGCGGCTGGCTTCCTCGAGCGGGAGCAGCTGGTGGACGAGCTCGCACGTTGGCCTTACGCCCCGAGAGGGAAGACGAATCCCGAGCTCGAGCTGGATGATGTGATTGTTCACCCTGAGGGGTCGTGGGCTGAGGTCGAGCAGGCGAGCTATGCCGGTCTGATCGATGACGAGATCTACGAAGAGGTCTTCGAGCGTCGCCACCCGCGAGCGGCGGCCGAGTGAGTCCGGCGGAAGCTGAGCGCCATATCGATCTGATTCGACAGCTCTCCCGGCCGGGTGGGCCCGTGGCGAAGGATGCGCCGACGGCCACGATCAACAACCCCGCCTGGTGGGTCGACGGTGAGTTGACACCGCAGCGTGGGCGACTGTTCGGGCAGCTGCTCGCAGACGCATCAGCGCGCTATCCGGAGGCCAGGGGCGAGAGTAAGGCGCTGGTGCTCGCGGGGCCTCCCGGTGCCGGCAAGGGGAGCGTTGCGGATCGGGTTCTCGGTGCGTCGAAGTCGTCGTACGTGAACATCGATGCCGACGACTTCAAGGCCGCGCTGCTGCGACAGGCGATCGCGGATGGGTCGTACGAGTCATGGATCAAGCCGTCGGCGGTTCGTGACCTGGAGGCCACAGGGGAGCGGCTCTACCCGATGGAGTTGGCGGCTCTCGTTCACGAAGAGTCGTCGGAGCTTGCATCCGCGCAGCGGGCGCGGATGATGACTCGGGGGACGAACATCATCGTCGACACTGTGTTGGGCAGTGAGGCGTCCGCGCTCGAACTCGGCACGCAGCTGGAGCGTGCCGGCTACAGCGTCCACGTCGTCGACGTGGAGGTGCCGTTCGAGGTCTCGGAGGAGCGCATCGTGCAGCGCTGGGCCGAGGCCATCACCGCGGCCGAGGCGGGACAGGATCCACTCGGTGGCCGTTGGGTGCCGAGCGCGTATGCGCGTCCTCTCTTCGACACGGCGCACGGTCGCGCCCGCTCGCAGGACGCTGCAGCTCTACTCGCAGAGAATCCGGCAGTTCAGCGATTCGAACGTCATTTCACATCGATGGAAGAGCACCGTTCCGCAATCGCGGACGGGCGTCGGGCGCAGCCGGCACGAGAGTTGAATCTGGCGCGCCTGAATCCGGGCGGACCGATGGTCGATGCCGCGTACATGAAGCGTGCGCCGACGGCGGCCGTTCGGAAACCCGGATCGCAGAAAGACCTAGGGCGCGGGGGACCGGAGCTGTCCTAAGCGCTCTTCTCCCTTACCCGATATCAAGCCGCCAATGCAGCAGAAAGGACCCTGTCAAGGGGGAGGCTGTGCCTCATCGCGTAGCGACGCGAAGCGCCCTTGACAGGGTCCTTTCTGCTGCGAAGATCCGGCATCGGGTGAGGGGGAATGCGGATCGTAAGCCAGGCTGATTAGCCGTTCTGCTCGCTGTCTGAGGACGCGGCTGCGCTGCGACGTCGTGACGTCTTCGGCCCGGTCTCCGTGATCCCGAGCTTCTTCAACTCGGCCTCCGACCAGCCGTCACTGAGCGCGGCACGGTACAGGCGAGCGCTCTCCCTTTCGGACTCGGCAAGCTGCTCTCGCAGCGCCGCGGTGTCGTGCTGCGCACGGACGACGGCACGCACCGATTCGATGCGCTGATCCAGAAGCTCGCGCGCTTTGCGCTCGGCGGATTCAATCACGTGTTCGGCTGTCATAGCACAACTCTAGCAGGTATGATGAACGCATGGAACGGGAGCAAGCTAGAGACTTAGGTACCCTAAGTCGCTTGCCGGCATTGTGCCGGGCTGTTCCCAACGTGGTCGGGTCGTTGCACTGGGCAGGGGAGGAGAGTCATGGCTGACGCTCCTGTTCCGTCGCGAGTTCGCGGGCGGCGGCGGCGTGAGAACGCGCCGGGCGGCCGCCAGCACACCCACAAGGTGGGAGTGACAGCGGAGGAGGAGGCGCTGCTGCTGCAGCGTGCGCTGGAGGCGGACGTCACCATTCCGCGCCTCATGGTCGAGGCCGCTCTTGCGGAGCATGGCGAGACGTCGACGGATCGTCGTCGGCTTGCGGCCGAGTTCTTCCACACGCGTCGCCTTCTTGCGTCGCTGGCGAACAATGTGAACCAGATCGCGCGTGCGACGAACGCGGGGGAGCGGCCGGGGGATGAGCTGCACCACGCGTTGCGTGCGGTGCGTGAGGTGTCGGCGAAGATCGACGAGTTGCTGCCGCAGTTGGTGAGTTCGCGATGATGCCGAACATCACCCGGGGTGGGAGTATGCCGGGGCTGATCATGTACCTCCGTGGTCCGGGTCGGGCGAACGAGCACACGGCGCCGCACGTTGTCGCGGGACACGATGTGATCGTGGAGTTGGCCGGGCAGGGAGAGCTTTCAGCGGACGCGGGCTTGGACCTCGCGAACGCGCTCGACTTGCCGTCGAAGCTGTTCGGCACGGAGGTCACCGTGCCGGTGTACGACATCGACGAGGAGACCGGTGAGCGAGTCGCGACGGGGGAGAGGCGCGACGCTCACGTGTGGCACTGCTCGCTCAGCGTGAAGGCCGAAGAGGGCGAGCTGAGTGACCAGCAGTGGTCCGCGATCGCGACCGACTTTGTCCGCGAGATGGGTTTCGTCGACGAGGAGGGCGAGCGGTCTTGCCGCTGGGTTGCGATCCGTCACGGCCTGTCCACATCGGGCAACGACCACGTACACATCGCCGTCAACCTGGTGCGCGAGGACGGCACCAAGGCGGACACGCATCGCGACTACGTGCGCGCACAGAAGATCGCCGGCGAGCTCGAAGTCAAGTACCGACTCGACGTCCTGGAGAGCCGACAGCAGAACGCCCGAACCCTCAGCGCGAACAAGCCGGCAGAGACCGCACGAGCCGCGCGCGAAGGCGAGGCGTACACGCAGCGCGACGAGCTGCGCCGACGCCTGCGCACGGTCGCAGCGAACTCGGACTCCGAGAAAGAATTCATCGCCGCCGCACGCAATGCCCGCGTGATCGTGCGCCCTCGATACGAGAAAGGCGGCACGGATCGCGTCGTCGGATACACCGCGGCGATGATCCCCACGAAGGCCGACGAGAAGCCCGTCTGGTACGCACCGTCCAAGCTGGATCGTTCGCTCGGTCTGCCCCAGCTGCGCTCCGGGTGGGAGCACACGAACGCGAGCGAGCTTGCCGCGGTGGATGCCTGGAAGGGTGCGGGCCGCGCCGCCCGGGTGCGCGGTTTTGACGCCCCCGAGAAGGTGAAGGCTGCGCCCGTCTCGGAGATCGCCATGGCGCGTGTGGCAGGTCACGAACCATCGTCGCGCCGCGGGTCCCCTCGGGACACGCCGTCTCCCGCTGTTACTGCGCACGGATTCGCGGGAAGCTGGGGCATGAGGTTTCTCCGCCTGCTGTGGCGCTATCCGGCCATCACCACCACCGTTCTCGTGTTCGTCGGCGTGCTGGTCCTCCACGCCGTCGACGCCACGGTCGCCGGTCGATGGATCGCCACCGGCTACGTGGCGGCGTTCGTCGTCTGGACCCTCGTCGGGATGGTGCGCGATGTGCTCCGCGGTCACGTCGGGCTCGACATCCTCGCCGTGGTGGCGATGGTGGCGACTCTCGCCGTCGGGGAGTACATCGCCTCGCTCATCATCGTGCTGATGCTCTCCGGCGGAGAGGCTCTCGAGGACTTCGCCGGGCGCCGTGCGAAGCGTGACCTGTCCGCCCTGCTGGATCGCTCTCCGCGCATCGCGCACGTGCTCCTGCGCCCGCAGTCCGCGGATTCGGATGAGGTCAGGGATCTGCCCGTCGACGAGGTGGCCATCGGCGACGTTCTGCTCGTGCGTCCGGCGGAGATCGTGCCCGTCGACGGCGAGCTGCTCACCGAGACCGGGACTTTCGATGAGTCCTCGCTGACCGGCGAGAGCATGCCCGTGACCCGCGAGTCCGGGGGCGAGGTGCTCTCCGGCGCCATCAACGGAAGTCGGGCCGTGCGGATCAGGGCCGTGCGCACGAGTTCGGACAGTCAGTACCAGCAGATCGTCGCGCTCGTGCATGCGGCGGAAGACTCCCACGCCCCCGTCGTGCGACTCGCGGACCGCTTCGCCATCCCGTTCACCGCGGTCTCGCTCGTGCTGGCCGGAACCGCGTGGGCCCTTTCCGGGGATGCGACGCGCTTCGCCGAGGTACTCGTGCTCGCCACGCCGTGCCCACTCCGGATCGCCGCA
>NZ_JAGYWT010000104.1:0-6552 GCF_019279095.1 Microbacterium sp. BF1
GGGACCCGACGCGACGGTTCGCCGGAGCGGTCGAGATCGGACCGGTCGCGACGGCCACCGCATCCTGCACGTCGTCGACACCGTCGGTGGGATCGGGGACGAGCAGTTCCGTCTTCACCGGCTCACCCGATCGCGGGCCGTTCTTCAGCAGAAGCGCCACCCAGGGCACCAGCGCGATGCCTGCGACGATGCCCCACATGCCCAGAGACACCCGCCAGCCCAGCGAGTCGGCCACCGGCACCGCGACGAGCGGAGGTAGGAAGGTCGACACCGCCATGGTGGTCGAGTAGATGGTCATCATGACCCCGAGTCGATCGGGGAAGTACTTCTTGACCAGTGGCGGCAGCAGCACGTTGCCCGAGCCGACCCCCGCGAACACCACGGCCGTCGCCGCGAGCAGGGTCGTCGAATCCACGGCGAAGCCGCGCAGGAGCAACCCCAGAGCCATCAGCGTGATCGCGGCGACGGCCATCCGCTCCAGACCGAATCGGCGCTCGAACAGCGGCGTGAGCAGACCGAAGATCGCGAAGCACACCGGTGGCGCGGCGCCGATCAGGCCGATGACGACCGGCGAGACCGGGAAGTCCGCGGCGACATGATCGATCACCGGCGATAGCGAGGCGACCGCCGAGCGCAGCGAGAACGCCACCAGGACGATCCCCACGAGTGCGAGTGCCCGACCCTGCCACAGCGGTCGTGCGCTCGGCATCGTCATGAGGTCTGCGACCCCTCCACCCAGGCCAGATACTCATCCGATACGGTGCCGGTCACATAGCGGCCGTCGAAGCAGCTCATGTCGAGGTCGGTGAGAGCCGATCCCTCGATGATCGCCGCCTTGAGGTCTTCGACCTCCTGATAGACGAGGTGGTCGCAGCCGAGCTCCTCGGCGATCTCGGGAATCGTCCGCCCGTGAGCGATGAGCTCGTGCCGCGAGGGCATGTTGATGCCGTACACGTGCGGGTGCCGCACGGGAGGAGCTGCAGAGGCGAAGGTCACCGAGGCGGCCCCGGCATCCCGCGCCATCTGGATGATCTCCTTCGAAGTGGTCCCGCGCACGATCGAGTCGTCGATGAGGAGCACGTTCTTGCCCTGGAACTCGGTCGACATCGCGTTCAGCTTCTGACGGACGCTCTTCTTGCGCACCGCCTGCCCCGGCATGATGAAGGTGCGACCGACATAGCGGTTCTTGTAGAAGCCCTCGCGGTACTCGATGCCGAGCTTGCGGGCGACCTCCATCGCGGCGGGGCGCGAGGAGTCGGGGATGGGCATGACCACGTCGATCTTGTCCATCGGCACGTGCTTGGCGATCGTGTCGGCGAGACGATCGCCCATGCGCAGCCGCGACTCGTACACCGAGATGCCGTTCATGACGGAGTCGGGGCGGGCGAGGTAGACGTACTCGAAGGCGCACGGTGCGAGAGTCGCGGCCGTCGCGCACTGCTTGGAGAACAGCTCGCCGTCGTTGGTGATGAAGACGGCCTCGCCGGGCTCGACCTCGCGCACGACCTCGTAGTCGCCGTTCTCGAGCACGAGCGATTCGCTGGCGACGACCCACTCGTCCTTGCCGTGCGCACCGTCGACCGTCGAGGGACGACGACCCAGGATCAGCGGGCGGATGCCGAAGGGGTCGCGGAATATGAGCAATGAGCCCACACAGACGCAGGATCACTGGGGCCAGGTCACCGACGACGTCGACGCGTGTCAGAGCGTCATCGATGCGGCCGCGGCATCGGGACTCGAGATGGGGGAGCGGCACACGTCGTTCCTCGATGGTCGATTCCTGCATTCCGAGACGGGGGACACTCCGTCCGCGGCGCAGCGCCTGGCGCACCTGGACACCGCGCTGAGAACCGCGGCCCAGCGCCTTCACGAGGATCGCCGCGAGGCCGCCGAGGCCCACGAGCAGCAGCGCGAGAGCATGCGACGACTCATGACCGGGTTCCTGGAGCGGTGGGACAATCTGACGCTCCTGCCGGATCCGGACGCGTCGGTCGGGGAGTTCGAGAGCATTCTGGAGGCGCTCCAGACCAATGGACTGCACGAGCTGGAGACCGAGTGGCGCGACAGCCTCCTCAAGCTCTCCGGCAACGATCTGACGAGTCTCGACTCGATTCTCAGCCGTTCGCTGCGCGAGATCAAGGATCGCATCGATCCCATCAACCGCATCATGGAGGAGCTGCCCTTCTACGATGACGATCACCGCCTGCAGATCACCCCGCGGGAGAATCAGACGGAGGCGCGCAAGCGCTTCCGACGTGAGCTCCGCGAGGTGCGGGGACTGATCGATGCGGCCTCGACCGATGCGGAACGGGAGGCCGTGTATCGCAAGATGAGCCGCCTCATCGCCCGGATGCGTCGGACGGCGCCCGACTTCGCCGAACTCATCGACGTGCGAAACCACGTGCGGGTGAGCGCGGAGCGGGTCACCGCCGCGACACGAGAGCACGTCGCGCTCTACGATCACATCGGCGAGAAGTCCGGAGGGGAGTCCCAGGAGCTCGTCGCCTTCATCGTCGGCGCTGCTCTGCGCTACCAGCTCGGAGACGCGGGGGCGGCACGGCCGCGCTACGCGCCGGTCTTCATGGACGAAGCTCTGATCAAGGCGGATGCCCACTTCACCAAGCGCGCGATCGGCGCCTGGAGAGGACTCGGCTTCCAACTCGTGATCGGTGCGCCGAACGACAAGTACAGTGCGATCGAGCCGCACGTCGATGTCGAGTACAACATCCTCAAAGACACGCGCGGTCGCTCCTGGGCGAAGGCGAAGGTGGGGCTTCCGCAGGAGGAGGTCTGAGGAGAGGCGGTCTGAGGCGGGCGGTCGTCCTCCGCGCCGCTACTCGCACTCCCCGAGGAAGCCGAGGTAGCAGACGGCCTCGTGGGTGACCGCTGCTTCATAGTCGTTGTTGGACACCTGCCGCGTCGCGGTCTCGGGCGTGCGGGTGAGGTGGCCGAAATCGCCGAGCGAGGCGACGACCGAACCCTCCGAATCCTCCGCGCGCATGCGGTCGATCTCGGCGCGGTGCTGTCCGCAGAGGGTCACGGCCGCAGGAACGAGTTCGACGCCGGCGCAGGCTCCGGCGTAGTTGAACTCCATCGCATCGATGCAGTCCGTCCAGTCCTGGTCGACGGCGCACGGGCTCACTCCGTCGTCCGACACGAGGTACAGGCCGGTCTCGTACTCCTCGCTGTGGAACGTCTCCGGCTTCTCCGGCGAATCGACCTTCGTCCAGTGACGAGCGGTCGTGAAGGCCACCACCACGATGATGACCGCGATCAGCAGCAATGCACCGACGATCGAAAGCGCCGCCCAGAGGCCGACCCGGCTCTTCTTTTGCGGCTCGCCGGAGGTCGGAGGAACGGCGTGGCCGGCGTATTCCGCCGGGCCTCCGCCGTAGGCCGGGGGAGCGGATGCGAACGCGGCCGCCCGCGCGAAGTCATGCCCGCCGAGGGGAATCGTCTCGGCGGTCGGCGAGGCGTCCGTCGTCGAGGAGGCATCGACGACAGGCGCCGTCTGCGGGCTCGTGGACAGCCAGTACTCGTACCAGCTCCGGCTGGCCTGCGGGTCGGCGGCGACCTGCTGCGCCTGGGCATCCGTGAGCTGGATGCCCAGTCCCTGCCGGGAGACGGCGTCCAGCAGGGAGGAACGGAATTCTTCGAGAGACAGCGCCATGCTCGTGATGATGGCAGATACCGGGTCGTCCGACAATCCGCTCCCGAACGGCGATGTCGCAGGCATCGGGAAGAATGTCGAGGTGATCGGTATAAGGAGCTTCTGGAACGCGCTGCCCACCGAGGGGCGCTGGTTGCTGTCGACCGTGGCCGTTCAGACGCTCGGGCGCGGCATGACACTGCCGTTCACGATCATCTACTTCCACGAGGTGCGCGGTTTCGACCTCGGCATCTCGGGGGCGCTGATGAGTCTCATCGCGATCACGGGTCTGGTCGTGACCGGTCCGGGGGGAACCCTGATCGACCGCTTCGGCGCACGACAGGTGCTGATCGTGGGGCTGCTGTCCATGATCGCCGGATGCACGCTTCTCGCCTACGCCACGCACCCGGCGGTCGCCGCGGTCGCCGTCATGCTCATCGGCGTGAACTTCGGTGTGTCCTGGCCGGGGTTCAACGCGCTCATCGCCACCGTGGTCGAGGGGGAGGTGCGCCAGCAGTACTTCGGCGTCAACTTCGCACTGGTGAACCTCGGGATCGGCGTCGGAGGAGTGATCGGCGGCTTCTTCGTCGATGTCACCGAGCCGGCCACCTTCACGACGATCTTCCTCGTCGACGCGGCGAGCGGCCTGATCCCGCTCGCTCTGATTCTCGGGCCGCTCCGCCACGTGCGCACGCAGCATGAGGCAGCGGTCGACGCCCCGCCCGTCGGGGGATACCGGGAGATCCTGCGTCGCCCCGCCGTGCTGTGGCTGACCCTTCTCACGTTCCTGTCGGTCTTCATCGGATACGGGCAGATGGAGGCCGGCTTCCCGGCTTTCGCGCGACAGGTCTCCGAGGTCTCCACCCAGGTCGTCGGCATCTCTTTCGCCGTGAACACCGCGGTCATCGTGCTGCTGCAGTTCGCCGTCCTGAAACTGATCACCGGCAAGAGGCGCACCAGGGTCATGCAGGTGATGGCGCTCATCTGGGCGCTGTCGTGGGTGCTGCTCGGCGCGACCGGATTCCTGCCGGGCACTCTGGTCGCGGCCATCGGGGTGATCGCCTACATGGGCGTCTTCGCGTTCGGGGAGACGATGCTGCAGCCCACCGTCCCCGCGATCTACAACGACCTGGCCTCCGACCGTACGCGCGGTCGCTACAACGCCATCAACTCCGCGGCGTTCCAGGGCGGTGCCATCATGGGGCCGCTCGTCGCCGGCGTCCTGCTCGGCGGCGGGCTGGAGGGCTGGTTCATCGGCCTGATGATCGCGGGGAGCCTCGCTGTCGGGCTGCTGGCCCTGGTGCTCGAGCGCGCGGTCGACCCGGCGGCCAACGGAGTGGTCGACATCCATCGAATGGAGGAGCCCGACGAGGTCCGCACGCAATAGGCTCCGATCATGGCTCTGGAGTCTCTTCTCCTCCGACTGGATCGGATCGCCGGCGGGCGGCAGGCGGGCGTCGCCATCAGCGAGGCCGACCGCACGCACCCCAAGACCGTGCGTGCGTTCACCTGGATCATCTGGCTCCTGGTCGTCGAGCTGATCATCGGGGTCGGCGCCGTCGCCGTCGCACTCGCGTTGGCAGTCGACGGCGCGTCGGTCTCGTTCGCCGTCTGGATGCGCACGCTCGTCGTGCTGGCGATGACCGCGACCCTGTTCTACTTCGCGTGGCGGGCGCAGCGCGGATGGCGGTGGGCGTATCAGCGTCTGCGCCTGTTCGCGCAGATCTTCCCGGTGATCACGCTCGTGATGGCAGCGATCCCCGGGCTCTACCCACTCTGGATGGTGTCGGAGCAGATCGTGTTCAGCCTGATCATGATCGGTATCGCCGACTTCCTGACGAGCGATCACATGCGCAGCACCTTCGCGGCGCCCCGCGCCGAGCCCGACGGGGAATAGCACGACGGCACCCCGCCACGCCACTCCCTTCCTCTGGTAGACACGGCCGGGCATCCTCGATCGCAGACAGTCGAGGAGGGGAAACACGATGGCAAGACTCATCCGGGTGGTACCGGGGCAGGATCCGGGCTTCCGGCGCGTGCGATCGGGGTCGGGGTTCCGCTACGTCGATCCGGCAGGGGACACCGCACCCGAGGCCGATCGTGAGCGTATCCACGATCTCGTGATCCCTCCCGCCTGGCAGGACGTGTGGATCGCGGCCGACCCGCTCGCGCACATCCAAGCCGTGGGGGTCGACGGTGCCGGGCGCAAGCAGTACCTGTATCACCCGCTGTGGCGTGTGACGCGGGACCGCCGGAAGTTCGTACGTGCGCTCGATCTCGCGGCCGTCCTTCCTCGCGCCAGAGCCCAGGTCACCAGGGCGCTCGCGCAGGAGGGGCAGACGGGGGAGCGCGCTCTCGCCATCGCGTTCCGACTTCTCGACGATGCGGCCCTGCGCATCGGGTCCGAGCGATATCTGGTTCGGCACGGCAGCCGCGGTCTCACGACGCTCCGACGGCGTGATGTGCGCGTGGCCGGCAGCGAGGTCGCCCTGTCGTTCCCGGCCAAGAGCGGTCGCACGGCATCGATCGAGATCACCGACGAGTCACTCGCCGACGCTCTCACGGACTTCGCAGCCGGGAAGTCAGGGGCCTTCCTGCTCGCGTATCGCCGGGGGCGCCGTCGCATGCGGATCACACCCGCCGAGGTCAACGCCTACTTGCGGGAGGTCACGGGAGCATCTTTCACGGCGAAGGACTTCCGCACGCTTCACGGGACGATCATCGCCGCGGATGCCCTCGCGCGGATCGGTGAGCTCGACAGTCGCAACCACCGGAGTGATGAGCGATCGGGGGCGACGGCGTCGAGCGTGTCGACGAGTCGGTTTAGCGCGCGACGTGCGTTGGTTAGGTCAAACTCAAGGCCGTCGATTCGCGTGATGCCGTACCAAGGATGGCGGTCCCGT
>NZ_JAGYWT010000105.1:0-6506 GCF_019279095.1 Microbacterium sp. BF1
TCGGCACTGCGTTCGTGCACACCGTCATCGACGACCACTCCCGCGTCGCTTACGCCGAGATCTGCTCCGACGAGAAAGCGGACACCGCGATCGGTGTTCTCCGCCGAGCGGTGTCCTGGTTTGCCGACCGCGGTGTCACTGTCGAGCGCGTCCTCTCGGACAACGGCTCGGCCTACAAGTCTCACGCCTGGCGCGATGCCTGCATCGATCTTGGGATCACGGCGAAGAAGACCCGGCCTTACCGTCCACAAACGAATGGGAAGATCGAGCGCTTCCACCGCACCCTCGCCGACGGCTGGGCATACGCGAAGCTCTATCCCTCAGAGACTGAGCGCCGCAAAGCACTCCCGGGCTGGCTGCACTTCTACAATCATCACAGGCACCACTCCGCGATCGGAGCCCCGCCCATCAGCAGAATCGAAAACAACCTGCCTGGACATCACACCTAGCTCTGGGCCTCGCCGAGGCGTGCTTCGGGCGTGAGGTCGGCGCGGAGACCGCCGCCGGTCGCAGCCCGGGCAAGAGCGCGACCCAGCGCAGGTGCCTGCTTGAACAAATTGTGACCGGCCACAAAAAGGACAGAGCCTGCCTCCCACACGGCCACGCCGTCCTCACTCCACGGGAGATCGGTCACCCAGCAGTGAAGGAAGTCGCGCGGCTCTGGGTGGAGACCGGGCAGCGCCCGTGTCACGTATTCGCGTGCGCGTTCGTCCAGCGATCTAATCGCCGCCGGGTCGATGAAAGTTCCGTCGTCGCGGACGCCGACGGTGTCGCTGAGTCCGACCGAATAGCTGCTGTTGCCCGGTAGCGGCGTCGCGTAGACGCCGACTTCGCCGAAGACGCCGCTGCTGTCCTGCAGGCACGCGACTCGTGCCGGGGCGGCGGCTTTCACGTCGAAGGTCAGCCGGACGTGTGCGGCAAGGCGAACCGGCAGCGACAGGCCGACGCTGCGTGCCAGACGGGCGGTTTCGCGGCCGGCGCACACGACCACCTTGGAGTAGACAGCCCGGTCGGTGACGCTGCGCACCTCGACCGTCCCGTCGGCGCGGGGATCGATGGAGATGACCTCACCTGTGGTGACGGCATCTGCGAGGGCACCCGTGAGTGCCGTGATCGCGGCTCGGGTACGGATCGCGCCGCCCGATTCGTCGAGCACAGCTGGCCCCGAGTACCCAGCGAGCAGCGGCATCCGCTGGGCGACCTCGGCCGCGTCGATCTCGTGCGCTTCCACGCCGCCGACCTGGTCGAGCACCCGCAGCCGCGCCAGGGCGCTGTCTCCGATCGCCAGGACACCGTCTGATGAGACCAGCTCGACGTCGAAGTGTTCGGCCCACTCATCCCATACGCCGCGGCTTTCGCGCGCGAAAGCGACGAGTCGCGGGTCGTCGTGGGCATGCCGGAAGATCCGCGACTCGCCTGCGGACTGACCCGTCCCGGGCACACCAGCCTCGTACAAGCGCACCGGTACGCCCTGATCCCGCAGCGCGTACGCCGTCGCCAGACCGACGATCCCGCCCCCGATCACTGCTACCTCGGGTGAACGCGTCGTGGCAACGCCGTCGTCAGTTCCTGTCATCGCGGTTCCCCGATCTGTTGGCGATTAGCGGTAGGACGCAAGAGAAGGGGCCGCTGCCACGGCGTCAGCGGGCTGTGCAAGCCCGAAGCCACCGCGCGCAAACGACCCCTCCTTTCTGGGCCAGTACTCCCGGTCTGTGGTGTCAGGCGGGGAGTTTGGAGCCCAGGACGTCGAGCTTCTCGATCGTCGGCTCGCTGAACAGTTTGCCCGTCTGCTCGCCGAGAGCGGTCGCGACTGCGCCGGACAGGTGCGCGTCGCGGCCGGCGTCATCGGGGAACACGTCGAAGATCCCGAATGAGGACGGGCCGAGACGGATCGCGAACCACGCGGTGGTCGCCTGCTCGTCCTCAACAAGCGCACGGCCGCTGTCAAGGAACTCCTTCACGTCGTCCTCCTTCCCGGGCAACGCGTCGAACCTGACCATCAATCCCTTGGTCACACTCATGACTGCTCCTCTTCCTTTGTCGTGGTGCCCGCGAGTTGGGTCACTATCGCCTCGGAGAACGCCGGCAGGTCCTCCGGCGAACGGCTGGTGATCAGGTTCCCATCCACCACGACGTCCTGGTCGACGACGTCCGCACCAGCGTTGCGCAGGTCCGTGCGGATGCTCGGGAACGACGTCAGGGTGCGACCGGCGGCCACGCCGGCCTCGATCAACGTCCACGGTCCGTGACAGATCGCAGCAACGGGCTTGCCGCTCTCGACGAAGTCGCGGACGAAGGAGACGGCGTCCTTGTCGACCCGGAGCTGGTCGGGGTTCACCGTGCCGCCGGGAAGCAGCAGGGCGTCGTAGTCGCCCACCGAGGCGTCGGCGACCAACCCGTCGACGGTGAACGTGCCCGCTTCATCCAGGTCGTTCTCACGGGCCTTGATCTCGCCGTCGTGGATCGATAGGACCTCGGTCTGAGCGCCGGCCCGTTCCAGTGCTTCGCGGGGTTGCTCGAGCTCAACGCGCTCGACTCCGTCGGCGGCGAGGATCGCGACTCTCTTGCCCTGCAGCGTCTCGGCCATATCAGTTCGCCTTCTTCTCGGTCGACATCCCGGGCTTGATGAGAACCTTGGTCCAACCCTTGGACCTGGCGTCGAAGTTCTTGTAGGCATCGGCAGCCTGGTCCAGCGAGATCTCGTGGGAGACGATCCACGAGGGGGTCGCCTTGCCGGCCGCGATCAAGTCCCGGAGCTGTCGGTTGTACCGCTTGACCGGGGCCTGTCCGTTTCCCATGGTCTGCCCCTTGAACCAGTGTGTGCCGAAATCGATGGCCGCCTTTCCCTGCCTGGCGAGATCATCCTTGCCTCCAGGGTCCTGGGGGACGAACACGCCGACGGTGCCGATTCTTCCGGTGAAGCGGACCGAGTTGATGAGCATGTTCAGGGTGGCGGCGGTGTCCTCGTTGCCCTGGGGATCGTGGGCCTGGTAGCCCACGCATTCGCAGCCACGGTCAGCTCCGAGCCCCATCGTCTCGTCGAGAACAGCTTGCACGGGGTCGACCTTGGAGTCGTCGATGGCAATCGCGCCGATCTGCTCGGCCAGCGCGAGCCGGTCAGGGTGGCGATCGACCACCATCACCTTTGCGGCACCCTTGATCGTCGCGGACAGGGCGGCCATCAGCCCGACCGGACCCGCCCCGGCGATCACGACGCTGTCACCGGGGATCACGCCGGCCATCTCGGTGGCGTGGTAGCCGGTGGGAAAGATGTCAGAGAGCATGACGTAGTCGTTCTCCTTCTCCTCCGCATCCTCGCCCAGGCGCAGCGCGTTGTGGTCACCGAAAGGCACGCGGAGCAGCTCCGCTTGGCCACCGCCATAAGAACCCATGTCGGCGAACCCATAGGCCGCACCCGCGAATGATGGGTCGGGCTGGGTGGTGAGGCAGTAGTTGGTCAGGCCGCGTTCGCAGTTCTTACAGAATCCGCACGAGATGTTGAACGGGAGCACAACCCGGTCTCCGACCCTGACCTTCTCCACGCCACTACCGACCTCGATGACCTCCCCCATGTTCTCGTGACCGAACGTCCGGCCTACCTCGAAGGAGGTCCGCCCCTCGTACATGTGGAGGTCCGAGCCGCAGATGTTCGTCGTCGTCACCCTGACCAGCACATCGGTGGGTCGCTCGATCTTCGCGTCCGGGACATCCTTCGTGCTGACCTGACGGGGTCCCTCGTACACTACTGCTTTCATGTCTACTCCGATCAAATGGTGTTGCTCGAGAACCTACTGGCCTCGATAGCCTGCTGGTAGGGCATTGACAACGCCAGCCCTTCGCGAGACATTGAACGCCCGCCGAAACCACGTTCTGATGTGCGTTTTCGGCGCGATCCGTGGGCTCTATCGCGAGTGCACCGTAAACGTTCGTTTCTGGCGACCGGGCCGACGAGGACCATCAAGCGCGCGACACGCCGAAGCGTGACCCGCCGAAACCCCCCGCCGAAACCTAACCGCACCGAAACGCGTGTGGTACGTATTCGGCGGAGTGTCGGACGGGCGTTCTCGACAGCGAATACGCCGGTCACGATTACGCCGGGTCACCAGTAGTGGAAACCGACCCATCCCCGATCACCGAACATCCCGCGCCGGCAGCGATGAGAAACCGCTTCGGGTATGCGCCCCCGGGCGCACAGCAGGCTCGGGCGTGTGAGAGTGCGGCATCTGCCCATTCAACACGGCCAGCCGTCATCAGGCGTGATGATCATCGGCCTTCCCGCCACGGGTTGCGAGAATGGTTCGATGGCTGACACCGGCAGTGACTCCACCCGTCTCGTCATCTTGCGCGGCGACGCGGCGTCGGGCAAGACGACGACGGCGACGGCGCTGCGGCCGAAGCTCGGTGAGCGGGTGGCTCTCATCTCGCAGGATCACTTTCGCCGGGAGCTGCTGCACGACCCCGATCGGCTGAGGCGGTCCAGGGATGCCAGCGTCCTGATCGTCGGCGCTGCCCGACAGGCACTCGACCTCGGATACGACGTGATTCTCGATGGGGTCTTCAACCTGCGCGACTACTCCGACGTCTTCGAGAGCTTGTATCGCGACCACCGCGGGACGACGTGCATCTACCAGTTCGACGTCGGTCTCGACGAGACGATCCGGCGCCACGCGGGGAGGCCGCTCGCGAACGACTTCGGTGAGGACAGGATCCGCGAATGGCACGACGGGTGGCAACCACTCCCCTGGTTCGATGAGCGGCGGGTCGGACCGGAGACGACTTCCGAAGAACTCGTGAAGATCATCGTGGAAGACCTCAGCGGCGGCATGCGCATGTGATTGCGCCACACGCGATCACCGGATGGCGGAGGAGACCGACATCGACGAGTCCGCCCTCTTGCGCTACCGCGGTCGCAGCTGGCTGTAGACGAGCATGTCCTTGCGCTCATCACCGATCGTCTGCCATGTTCCCGGAGGAGTAACGTTGGGGAGGTGCAGCAGGTCTCCCACTCCCCCGTCTCGACACCGGGGTGGCGAGCATGGCTGATATGGTCCGTCGGAGTCGCGGCATATGTGCTCGCGATCACGAACCGCACATCTCTCGGCGCCGTGGGCGTCGAAGCGGCGGACCGGTTCCAAGCGGATGCGTCGACGCTGGCGCTGTTCGCCGTGGTGCAGCTCGCCGTCTACGGCGGCATGCAGATCCCCGTCGGTATTCTGCTGGATCGCTTCGGGTCGCGTCCGATCATGACGGTCGGCATGTTACTCATGGCCGCGGGCCAGCTGACCATGGCGCTCTCCCCCAGCATCGGCGTCGCGATCTTCGCACGCGTGCTGCTCGGCGCAGGCGACGCCGCGATCTTCCCCGCTGTACTGCGTCTGGTGGCGACCTGGTTTCCTGCGCAACGAGGGCCGATCATGGTCCAGTTCACCGGCATCATCGGCCAGACCGGCCAGCTGATCGCCCTGGTTCCCGTCGCTGCACTCCTGCACGCCACCAGCTGGAGCATCACCTTCGGCAGCATCGCCGGCCTCGGCGTGCTCTTCACGATCCTCGTCGCCTTGGTCATCCGCAACCATCCCGCAGAGCGCGGTGCCGACGTGACAGTGAACACCGATACCGGCGTCATCCGCGTCGTCACCTCCGCGATAGATACCGGAGTCGGCATACGCGCAGCCTGGGCGCACCCGGGAACGCGTCTCGCGTTCTGGTCGCACTTCACCACGCCGTTCGCGGGCACCGCGTTCGTCCTCCTCTGGGGTATGCCGTTCCTCACCGCTGCGGAGGGACTCGATACCGCGCACGCCGCAGGCATCATCTCGGTATATGTCATTGCAGGCATGCTTCTCGGGCCGATCATCGGCGATCTCTCCCGCCGGCTGCCGAATCACCGATCCCTCGCTCTCGTGCTCCCCGCCGTCGGAGTGCAGATGGTCGCCTGGATCGCCGTCATCGCCCTGCCAGGCACCGCACCGAGCTGGCTCCTCTACGTACTGGCCATCGCGCTCGCGACCGGCGGACCCGCATCGATGATCGCCTTCGATCACGCGCGCACACACAACCCGTCCCACAGGCTCAGCACGGCAACCGGGGTGACGAACGCCGGCGGCTTCATCGCCGCACTCATCGCCATCTTCCTGATCGGACTCGCCCTCGACCTTCAGGGCGCCGGCACTCCCGAGACCTATTCGCTCGATGCCTTCCGGATCGCGTTCCTCACGCCGATCCCCCTCTGGATCATCGGCACCGTGTTCATCCTCATCGAACGCAAGCGGACGCGGATCCGCATGGGTCTGGATCCCGAACGGCGGCGCTGAACCTCAATCCGCACAGCGTTTCCCGCTGCGTGGCTCGAAATCCGCGCGCGGAGTCCGGTGCGGTCACGGCGGCGCTGAAGACGGTGAGATCAACGACCGCGCGGGGTCCAACCGGAGGGAAGCGGCCCCTCCTGCACGGCTCGCTCCCGGTCGGCCCGTGCGGACCAGCCCTGTGCACGGTCGACCGTGTCG
>NZ_JAGYWT010000106.1:0-6491 GCF_019279095.1 Microbacterium sp. BF1
CGGCGTGCCTGGGTCGGAGTGAGGGCATCGGTCACACGGTCAGGGTATCGCCGAGCGCCGACATGCACCCTCCAGGGAAAGATGCGTTCGAGGGCCTACGGCGTGACCGTAGACTTGGGCGATGAGTGAGGACCAGCGACCCCGACTGAGAGATCTGTTCCGTCCGCGCCCGGTCTCCACCGAGCGCACCGTGTCGACCGAGGCCGATGAGGCGGTACCGCTGCCGCTGCGCATCACGGCGGGCTATGCCTGGCGGCTGCTGCTGATCGCGGCGGCGATCGGCGTCTTCATCTGGCTCGTGATGCTGCTCAAGCTCCTGGTAATCCCCCTCATGGTGGGTATCCTCATCACCGCGCTGCTGTGGCCGGCCTTCTCGTGGATGCTGCGGCGTGGTCTCCCGCGCTGGCTGGCGATCGCCATCTCGCTCATCGGGACGGCCGCCATCGTCACCGGGCTGATGTGGCTCGTCGTCTGGCAGGTGCGTGCTCAGCTGCCCGACGTGCAGCAGCGTTCGACCGAAGCCTTCGATCAGTTCCAGGTCTGGTTGCACGAGGGTCCTCTGAGCCTCTCCGACACGCAGATCGCGAACTACCTGCAGCAGGGACTCGACTTCCTCAACGAGCAGGCGCAGGTGCTGTGGACCGGCGCCCTGGCGATCGGGACCACCGTCGGCCACGTCGCCACGGGCGCCGTGCTGTCGTTGTTCATCCTGATCTGTCTCCTCGCCGACGGCGCCGGCATCTGGCGTTGGACCCTCCGGATCTTCCCGCGCATGGCTCAGCCGGCCGTCGACGGAGCGGCACGCAACGGCTGGACCACGATCGTGAACTACGCGCGCACGCAGCTGTTCGTCGCGACGATCGACGCGATCGGCATCGGACTCGGGGCGTTCCTGTTGCAGGTGCCCCTTGCGCTCCCGGTCGCCGTCCTGGTGTTCCTCGGCTCGTTCATCCCGATCGTGGGTGCGGTCGTGACCGGCGCCGTCGCCGTGTTCCTGGCGCTGGTGTACAACGGCCCCTGGATCGCGCTCTGGATGCTGCTGGTCGTGCTGGCCGTCCAGCAGATCGAAGGACACATCCTGCAGCCGATCATGATGGGTTCGGCGGTCAAGGTGCATCCGCTCGCCGTCGTCCTCGTGGTGGCGGGTGGAGCGATGATCGCCGGCATCCCCGGCGCACTGTTCGCGGTGCCGTTGGCGGCGTTCATCAACGTCGCAGCCGTGACCATCAGCTCGGGATCCTGGCGCACCGGCGTCGGGCCGAGCGGAGACCTTATCTGGAGCACAGTACCGCGCGAGCGGAGACGGAGGAATCGATGAGCGCAGTCCCCAGCCTGACCGAGTTCGAGCACGCTGCTCAGAGTCTGGCTGAGGTGATCTCGCACACGCCGACGCTGCCGTCGCGAGCGCTCTCCGACATCCTCGGCGCCCCGGTGCTGCTGAAGATGGAGAACCTCCAGCGCACGGGATCCTTCAAGATCCGCGGTGCGGCCTACCGGCTGTCGAAGCTGAGCGCCGAAGAGCGCTCGCGTGGCGTGGTCGCGGCCTCAGCCGGAAACCACGCCCAGGGAGTGGCGCTGGCGGCGCAGGCGCTCGGCATCCCGGCGACGATCTTCATGCCTCTGGGCGTTCCGGTGCCGAAGCTGCTCGCCACCCGCGGCTACGGAGCGGAAGTCGTGTTGGAGGGGGAGACGGTGGCGACCTCGCTGCGTCTCGCCGCTGAGTTCTCCGAGCGCACGGGTGCGGTGCTGATCCATCCGTTCGATCACCGCGACATCGTGATCGGGCAGGGAACGCTCGGACTCGAACTCCTCGAGGATGCGCCCGACGTCGACACCGTCGTGCTCGGCATCGGCGGGGGAGGTCTGATCGCCGGCGTCGCGGCAGCCGTGAAGGCACGCGCCGCCGAGCTCGGCCGCACGGTCCGCATCATCGGCGTGCAGGCCGAGAACGCCGCCGCCGTTCCGCCGTCGCTCGAGGCCGGCGAGCCCGTCGACATCGTCACCCGACCGACCATCGCCGACGGCATCCTGGTCGCTCGTCCCGGTGCCGTCCCGTTCGACATCATCAAGGACCTCGTCGACGAGGTCGTCACGGTCTCCGACGACGACCTGGCACGGGCCATCCTCATCCTGCTGGAGCAGGCGAAGGTCGTGGTCGAGCCCGCCGGTGCCGCCGGTGTGGCGGCGATCCTGGCAGGCAAGGTGACGGGCAGCGGAACCACCATGGCCGTGTTGTCTGGTGGGAACATCGATCCGCTCCTGCTGCAGCGCGTGGTCTCGCACGGACTCGCCGCTTCGGGTCGCTATCTCACGATCCGCATCCCTCTGCCCGACCGCCCCGGTCAGCTGGCCCGCGTCTCCGAGCTCATCGCCGAGGCCGGCGCGAACGTGATCGAGGCCATGCACACGCGCCACGGTCACGGTCTGCAGATCAGCGACGTCATCCTCGAGCTCAGCGTCGAGACGCGCGGTCCCGAGCACTCCGAGCACACGCTCGACACCCTGCGTCGCGCCGGCTTCGAACCCATCCTCGTCCCCGATTGAGCACGACTGCGCATGCACACAGAAGCGCCCCCGCGTCCTGACGATGCGGGGGCGCTTTTGTGTGGTGTCTCAGCCCGTGTACGTCTCGACGTTCACGATCTCCACGCTGATCTCGCGGCCGTTCGGCGCCTCGTACGACGACTTCTCGCCGACCTTGAGGCCGAGGATGGCCTGGCCGAGCGGGCTGGCTTCGCTGTACACATCGAGGTCGCTGCCTGCGGCGATCTCGCGGCTGCCGAGCAGGAACACCTCCTCGCCTCCGGCGACGAGGGCGGTGACCACGGTGCCGGGCTCGACGATTCCGCGGCTGGCCGGAGCTTCGCCCACCTTGGCGGTCTTCAGCAGAGCCTCCAGCGTGCGGATGCGCGCTTCCTGCTTGCCCTGCTCGTCCTTCGCGGCGTGGTATCCGCCGTTCTCCTTGAGGTCGCCCTCTTCGCGGGCCGCCTCGATGCGCTTGGCGATCTCGTCGCGGCCGAAGGTGGACAGGTGCTCCAGCTCGGCGACGAGCCGGTCATACGCTTCCTGCGTGAGGAAGGGAACCTGAGCATCGGTGGACATGACGAAGCTCCTTCTTTCGGGATCCCTCCGGCATGCTGCGGGGGATATGCCAAGACGCCCCGGCACGGTGCCGGGGCGTCGTCTTGTCTGGCACGAGTCTAGGCGACCCAGCAGGTGTTCACCAAACCTGTGGTGGCCTCCGACACCGTGGGGATCGTGACGGAGCGCGCCTGCGAGTGGCTGTCTCCGGCCTCGATCTCGACGATCTTCCAGCCGACGACACCGAACTCCTCGTCGAGCGCCTCGACGGCGCACACCACGTCTTTGCCCTGCACTCCGGTGACCTGGAAGGTGATGTTCACCGAGTGCTCGTCGACGAGCTCGAAGCCCAGATCGTCCGCGTCGACGGAGGCCATCGACTGCGCCACGGTCATCCAGCTGAAGGCGCCGACGATCAGCAGTGCGATCGCACCGCCGATGATCCACGGCGCGCGGCGTCGTCGGGTTCGGCCATAGCGTTCATCGAGCTCTTGTGCGGTCGTCACGGGTGGGTCTTCCGGTCGTTAGGCTGGTGTTACCAGGTTATGCGACCTGCGTACGAAAGGCCGATTCATGTTCTCTCTGTCCGAGACCCCGATGCCGACGCCGAGCATGACCGTCGACCCGGTGTCGGTCACCCCGGGGTTCGTCGGCTTCGCCGCGATCGTCGTGGTCGTGATCGCGGTGATCCTGCTGATCTGGGACATGAACCGCCGCATCCGCCGTGTCCGGTACCGCGAAGAGGTGCGCGACGAGCTCGACGCCGAGGAAGCGGCGCGGGCCGAGGGCGATGCCGCCGCGGCTCCCGGAAAGGGTGCGCCGACCTCGGACGGCACCGCTGCCTCTGACACCGACGGCGATACGCCCGCGCGCTGACCTCGCGTCACGGTGCGCCCAGCGAGGGCGACAGCGGCGACAGCGCGATGAGCAGGCATGCGGTCCAGTGGCAGAGGAACGCGAGCACCGTGCACACGTGGAAGATCTCGTGGAACCCGAAGTGCCCGGGCCACGGGTTCGGCTTCTTGAGCGCGTAGACGACCGCGCCCCCCGTGTACAGGAGCCCGCCGACGATCACCAGCACCATCATCGCGAAGTTCGCGTTCATGAGGTCGGCGAGGTACATCACGGCTGCCCAGCCGAGCAGCAGGTAGAGGGCGACATAGAGCCAGCGCGGGGCGTGGATCCAGAACACCCGGAAGAGGATGCCGACCAGCGTGCCTCCCCACACCAGGCTGAGCAGCAGCACGCCCTTCTCCGGAGGCAGCGCCAGCACCGCCAGCGGTGTGTAGGTACCGGCGATGAGCAGCAGGATGTTGGCGTGGTCGATGCGCTTGAGCAGCACCTTCACCTTCGGCCGCCAGTCGATGCGGTGGTAGAGCGCCGAGTTGCCGAACAGCAGCAGTGACGTGAGCATGAACACGGCGGAGGCCCACTTGGCCGCGGCGCCTTGGGAGACGATGATCAGCACCACACCGGCGACCAGCGCCACCGGGAACGTGCCGGCATGGATCCATCCTCGCCAGGTCGGCTTGGTCTCGACGGCGGCATCGACGGCCGCGGCTTCGAGCAGAGGCAGCTGAGGGACGTCGGGACCGGAGGGCTCGGGAGTACTCACACGCTCACTCTAAGCCGACCCGCATACCGTGCAGGGCACATATATCCCAGCTTCCGCACACGATGCCGGAGGCCCCGGCGCGGTAGCGTAGGGAGGTGATGTCACGCGAGAGCCCGGGGCGAGGGCCGCTGTATCGGCTCTACACCAACAGGTTGCGCCGCCACCTCGATCCGGCCACGGTGCCGCATCATGTCGCGATGATGATCGACGGCAATCGCCGGTGGGCGCGTCAGCTCGGATTGGACACGCCTGCGGAGGGACACCGTGCAGGCGCTGCGAAGATGCGCGAGTTCCTCGGCTGGTGCGACGAGCTCGGCGTGCGCGTGGTGTCGCTCTATCTGCTCTCCAGCGACAACCTGAGAAAGCGCGACTCCGCGGAGCTCGCCGACCTCATCGAGATCATCGCCGAGCTCGCCGAGGCGCTGTCGCAGGAGGGGAACTGGCGAGTGAAGCACGTCGGACGCTCCGACATCCTCCCCGCAGAACTCGCACGGGTGCTCTCCGACGCGGAGAACCGCACCAAGGATCACACCGGACTGCACGTGAATCTCGCCGTCGGTTACGGCGGGCGCAATGAGATCGTCGACGCGGTGCGGAGCATCATCGCGAAGCATGAGGCCTCCGGTGGCACGCTGGAGGACCTCGCCGCCCACCTCACGCCCGAGATGATCGGCGAGCACCTCTACACGGGTGGGCAGCCCGATCCCGATCTCGTGATCCGCACGAGCGGGGAGCAGCGGCTCAGCGACTTCCTCCTGTGGCAGAGCGCACACAGCGAGTTCTACTTCGTCGAGGCGTTGGGCCCCGACCTGCGTCAGGTGGACTTCCTTCGCGCGATCCGCGACTACGCCGACCGCGACAGGCGCTTCGGTCGCTGACCCGGCGACGGGCCCGCGCAGACCCATGCCACAATGACGAAGTGAGCACTTTCCAGGACTATGTCGACACCTTCGACAACGAGTCCGGCTACCTGAACTGGGCGGCGTTCGGCCCGCTGTCGCCCTCCGTACGCGAAGAGGTGTTCGCCGACGCCGACCTGCTCGGCAGCGGACGACCGTCCTCCCTCTCCCTGGTCGCCGAGCGCATCGGTCAGGCCCAGGAACTCGTCGCCGAGCTGCTGGGCGGCGAAGCCGACGACGTCACCCTGCAGCCGTCTTCGACCCACGGGCTCATGCACGCGCTGTTCGGCCTGTCCGGCGCTGTGATCGCGAGCACCGCCGAGTTCCCCAGCGTGAGCCTGACCCTGGAGCGCGCATCGACGGCATCGGACCGTGCGATCATCCCGCGGTGGATCACCCCGGAGGACGGACGCGTGACCGCTGATGCCGTCAGGGAGGCACTGGATGACGAGGTGGTCGCCCTCGCCGTGAGTCACGTCGACTTCCGCACCGGGTATCGCACCGACCTGGCGGCGCTTCGCGAGGCGATCGGTCCCGATCGCCTGCTCATCCTCGACGCCGTCCAATCGTTCGGCGTGATCGACGTCGACTACTCCGCGGCGGATGTGGTGGTCGGACACGGCTACAAGTGGCTGCGCGCCGGCCGGGGCAGCGCCTTCGCGTGGTTCTCCCCCCGCGCCAGAGATCGCATCTCGCCCGTGCTCTCCGGTATCACCGGCACGACGGCCACCGGTCTGTTCGTCGACGAACTCCCGGCGCCAGCGCCCTCGGCTCGGAAAGAACACGTCGACAGGACGCTCCGACTGATCAGTCGTGGGGATGAGGGCGCCGATACCCCGGCCCAGCCCAGTGCGCTTCGCCATCATTTCTCCTTGCTCTGCGTCGCTGTGCGCGAT
>NZ_JAGYWT010000107.1:0-6435 GCF_019279095.1 Microbacterium sp. BF1
CCCGCCATCAGCAGGCTCAGGATGTCGCGTCCGGTGTCGTCCGTGCCGAGGAGGTGCGGCCAGCTCGGTGGCAGCCAGCGATCGCCGATGTCCGAGGCCTGCGGGTCGAACGGCGTCCACAACAGCGACACGAGAGCGGTGACGGCGATCACCGCCACGACGATGATCCCGAAGCGCCCTGTCGAGGCGGCCCAGAGTCGGTCGAGCCAGCGCGGAATCATGCGGCCTCCCGTTGCCGAGGGTCGATCGCGCGGTGCAGGAGATCGACCAGGAAGCCCACGACCAGTACGAAGCCGGTGAGCACCAGCAGTTCGCTCTGCACCTTGATGAGGTCGCGGGTGCCGACATCGGCCACGAGCATGCGTCCGATCCCCGGAAGGGTGAACAGCTGCTCGATCACCACCGAGCCGACGATGATGCCGGCCACCTGCAGGCCGAGCACCGTGATGATCGAGAGGCCGACGGCGGGGATGCCGTGCTGGATGAGAGCGCGCGTGCGGGTGAGGCCCTTCGCCGCGGCGGTGCGGACGAAGTCCTGCCCGGCGGCCTGCAGGGTTGCGCTGCGGACGAATCGCATGAGCATCGCCCCCTCGACGATGCCGATCGTCAAGGCGGGGAGCAGCAGGGACTCGATCGCCTTCCCCGGGGTCGACCAGCCGGTGCGGGGGAAGCCCTGCGGAGGAAGCCACCCCAGCCAGACCGAGAACACGACGATGAGCATCATGCCGGCCCACACCACGGGTACGGCGGCCAGCGTCTGGGCACCGACGCTGAGTGCGGTGCCGCCGCGACGGTTGCGCAGGAGCGCGGCCAGGATTCCGAAGGGCACGGCGATGAGCACGGCGATCAGCAGCGACATGACCCCCAGTGGAACGGTGACCTGGGCCTTGAGGAACAGCTCTTCCCCGACGGATGCCCCCGACAGCAGCGAGGTGCCCAGGTCGCCGCGGAAGATCCCCCCGATCCAGTCCGTGTACTGGGCGAGCAGAGGACGGTTCAGACCGAGGGACTCGCGAAGGGCTTCGACCTCGACGGGGGAGGCCTGCGTGCCCGCGATGAGCTGCGCGACGTCGCCGGGGAAGACGCGCAGCGTCAGGAAGATGAGCACGCTCGAGACGAGGAGCCCTGCGATGAGCAGGGCTCCTCGGACGAGCGCGTAGCGGAGCACGAAGGGGTGACCGCTCGCTACTTCTCGGCGGAGACGGTGACGCCGGCGAGGTTGATGCGCGAGTTGATGGAGTCTTCGGGGAATCCGGTCACGTTGGGACTCACCGCCGTGATGGTCTCGCCGTTGTACAGCCAGTCGGCGGCGTGGTCCTCCGACACGAGGCGTGCAGCCTGTGCGAGCAGTTCAGCGGACTTGTCGGGGTCGACCTCGGCCAGCGCCTTCGCGTACAGGCTCTGCACCTCGGCGTTGTCGTACCCGAAGTAATAGTCCGGGTTGGCGAAGTTGCCGAAATCTCGGGGCTCGACGTGCAGCACGAAGCTCAGGTCGTAGTCCTGGTTGGTGTAGACGTCTTCCAGCCAGGTCGGGAACTCGACCGCGTTCACCTCGAGGGTCACACCGACCTTCTTGAAGTCGGAGATCAGCACTTTGGGAACGGTCGTCCCGTAGAACGAGGGGATCGTGAGCGTCAGCTCCAGATCCTTCTGGCCGGCCTCGGCGAGCAGCGCCTTGGCCTTCTCCGGGTCATAGGAGACGACATCCGACAGATCTTCATAACCGGGGTCGAGCTCGGGGATCGGACCGTACAGGGGCGTTCCAGCGCCGACCGCCTCGATGAGGGCGTCGTGGTCGATGGCGAGGCGCAGCGCTTCGCGCACGCGGACGTCGTCGAGCGGTGCCTTCTTGTTGTTGAAGGCGAGTGTCGCCTTGTCGGTCGTGCGTCCCGTCGTGAGGGCGAAGTCGCCGGAGTCCTCGAGCTGAGGCGCGAGGTTCGGGTCGACGGCGGTGAGCACATCGACGTCGCCGGCCAGCGCTGCGTTGACGCCGGCGGTGAAGTCGGGGATGTACTGGAACTCGACCTGGGCGACCCCGGCAGGATCCCCCCAGTAGGCGTCGTTGCGCGCGAACGTGATGGTGCTGCCCTTGTTCCAGCGCGTCAGCGTGAAGGGTCCGGTGCCGTTTTCCGCGGTCTTCAGCTCGGTCGTGTCCGCGGACTTGAAGACGAGACCTGCGGGCCCGGTGAGGGCGAACAGGAAGTTCTGGTTCGGCTCGGACAGCGTGATCTCGACCGTCGTCGGGTCGGGCGCGGTGATCGCCGTGACGGCGGCGAAGTCCGCGTTGCCCTGCACGGTCGCATCGGTGCGGACGGTCTCGTAGGAGGAGACGACGTCGGCCGAGGTGAGAGGCGTTCCGTCATGGAACAGGACACCCTCGTTCAGCGTGAACGTGTAGGTGAGGCCGTCGGAGGAGACCTCGTAGTCCGAGGCGAGCCGACCTTCGATCTCGTTGTCCTGCGTGCGGGTCACGAGGCCTTCGTAGATGTTGTCGATCAGGATCTGCTCGAGGGCGGCGCCGCTGGTGTGACGGATGTCGAGGTTGGTCGGCTCGAGGACGAGACCGACGTGCAGCGTCGCGTTCGGGTCAGGTGTTCCCGGCGCGCTGCTGGGCTCGGGGTCGGGAGTGCCGGAGCATGCGCTCAGGATCACGGCGGTGGCCGCGAACGCGGATATCAGCGCGAGACGTCGGGTACGTCGGAACATGGGCGTTTCCTCTCGGTGCGGCAGCTACTGTGTGCCGTGGGATCGAGCCTAGAGATGTGTGGCGGGGTGAGGGTCGGGTATGGAACGGAACGTCATATTCTGCGGGCGGGGGTCGCTGATTCGATGAGCCCGGCCAGAGCGACCGGAGCCGTCTCCTGCACATTGTGGGTCGCATCGAGGACGACCAGATGGGCCGTGGGGACGCGTAGCTGGAGCTCCGCGGCATCTTCTTCGCTGACGAAGCCGCGTGCCGCGCGCACCAGTGTGATCGGCGCGGTGACCGCTGCCAGGTCGTCCCAGCCCGTCTCGTGGAGCACCGACGGCGCCGTCGCCGATCCGGGATCGTGAGCCGCCAGTGCCTGGGCGGCGAGATGGGCGAAGTGGTGCTTCCACTCCACACGTCCGTCCGCGCGCACGCGCGTGTTCAAGAAGACGCCGCGTTCCGTCTCGGGGCGCGTCCCGCCGAAGCCGAGCGAGATCGCCTTGTCGACGAGTTCGTCCCGTGAGGCGAAGTCAGTCGGGCCGGCGTAGAACTCGCGCAACGCCGCAGGACCGGCTGTCACGTCGATGCCGGGCGTGATGTCGATGATGATGACCTCGGACACCAGATCAGGTCGCGAGGCGGCGAGAGCGGCGCCCGTGAGGCCTCCGAGCGACTGCCCGACCACCAGCTGGGGCTGCGTGGTCCAGGCCTCGATCGCGGCAGCGACGTCGCGGGCGAGGGTGCGCGGCGTGTAGTCGACGTCGTCTCGCCAGGAGGAGTCGCCGTGCCCGGCGAGATCGATCGCGAGGAGGGGCTGCTGCAGCGCGAGCGTTGTGGTGTCCCAGGTGTGCGCGTTCAGGCCCGCGCCGTGCAGCAGCGTCACGCGCGGGGCTTCGCTTCCGAAGCGGAGGGCACTCAGGGTGCGTCCGTCGGCGAGCGGAAGGGTGAGACGTTCTACCCGGGGAAGGGGGACGCCGAGCGCTTCGGCCTGTGCGGGAAGATAGCTGAACTCGCTGTTGTCGATCGCCACCTCCACATTCTGCTCCCTCCGCCCGACATGCCGGAAATGCCGGATCAATATGGCAAGTGGATGCTGTCTCACGGCTCGCAATATGTCCACTGTTGACAAGCTGTTCTTGTCGTAGTGCATTTCAGTGGTGGATGGCTCCGGTCGGGGCCCCGCTCTGAGACGCCGCATATCATGGAGTCATGAGCGAGACGCGTGTGCACCTGTCCAAGACCGAACCGGCCGCGTACCAGGCGCTTGACGCATTCTCGAAGACCGTGGGGCAGATCTGCGCGGCCAACGGCATCGACGAGCGCCTCAAGGAGCTCGTCATGATCCACTGCTCGCAGCTCAACGGCTGCGCCTACTGTGCGCGGATCCATGTCGACAGGGCGGTGGCGGCCGGAGTCGACATCGACACACTCACGCAGATTCCCACCTGGCGAGAGAGCGGCGTGTTCAGCGATCGCGAGCGCGCTGCGCTCGAGCTCGCCGAAGCCTTCACGTTCATCGCCGAGGACGGGATCTCCGATGAGGTGTACGACCAGGTCGTGGGTGGTCGTGGCGCACGAGGCCTCCCGCGAGGCGGGAGTCGCCGCCGAAGTGATCGCGAGCATCACCGAGCGCTGCTTCGAATACCTCGAGTCCGCGCCGCTGCGCGTCACCGGCCATGACATCCCGTACCCGCCCGCGAAGCTCGAGAAGTACCATCTGCCCGACCTCGATCGGCTTCTAGACGCCGTGGATCGCGTGCTGGACCGACCGAACAGTCTGACGGGAGCAGAGGCATGATCGCGGAGTTCCGTCTTCCGGATCTCGGAGAAGGCCTGACCGAGGCCGAGGTGGTGACTTGGCTCGTCGCGCCCGGTGACACCGTGACCCTCAACCAGACGCTCGCCGAGGTCGAGACGGCCAAGGCGGTCGTCGAGCTCCCCTCTCCCTACGAAGGCACGGTGTCGACGCTGCACGCCGAGACCGGCCAGACCATCGCCGTCGGTGCCCCTCTCATCGCTTTCGACGTCGTGGGAGAGGAGCCCGATGCATCGGCATCGGTGGGATCACACCGGTGAGCGGAGCCACACCGTTGAAGGCGGCCGAGCCGGTGGCCGATCGATACTGCAGCGACATCCCGTCCAGGGTGATCGGGGCAGAGGTGGGGTTGTACAGCTCGACGAACTTGTTCTTGAACGCCGCCCCGGCGCTGCCGCCGGAGAGATACGCCTCGTTGATCACCACCCCCGTGCCCGTGGTGTCGGCTGTGGCGGGAACCGCGGCCAGCGAGCCGAGGCTCAGCGCGGCGACGCAGGTCACGGCGAGAGCGCCGATGCGCCCCCGACTTCTACGGTGCGAGACGGGAACCGCGCGGTTCTCGTCATCTGGAGCGGACATCATCGGTGCTGTCTCCTCGATCGGGTTCGACACTTCTCAGGACTGTCACGGCACACAGGGGAAACTCCCAGCATGCTCACATGGTGCGAGCATACGGAGCGGTCCCGACATCCTCAACGGAGTTTTCCGATTCGTCATCGAGCGATCACCGGATGGCCCGCGCGACCCCTGACGAAGGTCGCTAACGACCTGCCGCGCCGCACAATTGCGCACCTCGGGGCGCGCGAATGCGCGAGTTATCCGGCGGTGGCTCTGGCTTCGGTCTCGTCTTCGAACTCCTCGACCTCGCGTTCCCAAGCGTCTTTCGCGAGGCGGTACCAGAGGTAGAAGGCGAAGCCGGCGAAGATCGCCCACTCGACCGCATAGAACACGTTGAGCCAGTTGACCGGCGACATCTCATCGGGAGCCGGCGACGAGATGTCGACCAGCCCGGCGGTGGCGGTCGTGGAGGCGAGGTACGGACGATAGACGTCGAGACCTTCGGCATCGTGCCAGCGGCTGAGGAGAGCGGCGGGAGACATCCGGTCGAGCTGCTGCGGATCGGAATGCGGCGGCACTCGCGGACCCTCGTCCGAGATGATGCGTCCGGTGATGTCGACCTCGGAGCCGTCAGCGCCGGCCTCGAGATCCTTCACGGCCGCATCCGCGGTCTCACGGTCCGGCGCCCAGCCGATCGCGACGGCGATGGACACGCGCTCGTCGACCCGGAGCTGACCGGTGACCCAGTACCCCTGGACGTCGTCGTTGAACCGACTCGACACGACGATGAAGTCGCCGGGGACCCAGGCCCCCGTGGTCTCGACGCGCTGGCCCACCAGCGGCTCGGGGAGATACTGGCCGGGCTCGAGGACTTCCGAGAGCTGCTGCACCTCTTCGGTGGCACCGGGCGCGGGCGGGTCGGTCTCGATCGCGCGCTCCAGCTGCCACTGACCGAGCCAGGCGAAGACTCCGGCCACGAGCAGGCAGAGCAGGAGCATCGCGATCCAACGTCCCCGGAGCATGACCTCGCGGAGCGTCGGGGGGAACAGGGCAGGAGTGGTCACGGTGAAGCGCAGGACCTCAGGCCTCGTACGGTGCGAGCACGACCTCGACCCGCTGGAACTCCTTGAGGTCGGAGTACCCGGTGGTCGCCATCGACTTGCGCAGCGCACCGATGAGGTTCGCGGTGCCGTCTGCGACGGGCGCAGGACCGTAGAGGATCTCCTCGAGCGTGCCAACGCTGAGCGCCGTGCGGGCTTCGCGGCACAGGGCGCGGGCGTCGGGTGTCGCGATGCCGAGCCGTCGAGCCACGCGGTCGGTCGCGACCTTGGTCGAACGGGAGGTCTGCGCGGCGGCGACGACGACGGCCGTC
>NZ_JAGYWT010000108.1:0-6416 GCF_019279095.1 Microbacterium sp. BF1
GACGAGGGTCGGGACGTCCTGGACGAGGGGATACTCCTTGGGGCCGTCCGAGTGCTGGATCGCCTGACGGGGGATCCACGACGGCGCGCCCGGTTCGATCTGCTTCGTGAAGAACGAGTCAGCCGGGAGTGGGCGACACCTCGGGAGACGAGGGCACGCTCGCGCGCATCATCGGCATCGTCGATCGCACCTCTCTGCTGCGCCGCAGCGCCGACGACACCGATCAGGTCGAACGGGTGATCGTGGCGAACGCCGATCAGATGCTCGTCGTCGTCGCGGCCGCAGACCCGGAGCCCCGCGCGCGCCTCGTCGACCGTTACCTCGTCGCGGCACTGGATGCCGGCATCCGCCCGCTGCTCGTCGTCACTAAGACCGACATCGCCGATCCGACCGAGTTCCTGACGCACTTCGACGGCCTGGACCTGCGTGTGTTCACCAGTGCGCAGGACGAGATGCCCCTCGACGAGATCGGCGACGCGCTGGTCGGACACTCCACGGTCTTCGTCGGACACTCCGGGGTGGGCAAGTCGACGCTCGTCAACGCCCTCGTGCCGTCGGCCTTGCGCGCCACCGGGCACGTGAACCAGGTCACCGGACGCGGTCGGCATACCTCGTCATCGACCGTTTCGCTGCGCTACGAGGGTGCGGACGGCACCGGCTGGGTGATCGACACCCCCGGCGTGCGCTCCTTCGGACTCGGACACGTCGATCCGGCGAACATCCTGGCCGCGTTCACCGAACTCGCCGCGATCGCCCAAGACTGCCCCCGGGGCTGCACCCATCTCGCCGATGCACCCGACTGCGCTCTGATCGAGGCCGCCGAGCGCGGAGAGCTGGGCGAGACCGGGCGTGCCCGACTCGATTCCCTGCAGCGTCTGCTGCAGACGTTCGCGGACAAGGCGGATCAGGCCCCCGGCCGTTAGGCTGGAGACGTGACCCAGCGCCTCGAACCAGGAACCGCAGCCCCCGACTTCTCCCTCCTCGACCAGGACGGGAACATCGTCCGTCTCGAGGATCTGCGCGGCCAGAAGACCGTGCTGTACTTCTACCCGGCGGCGATGACTCCCGGCTGCACCACCCAGGCGTGCGACTTCCGCGACAGCATCTCGTCCCTCCAGGGCGCCGGCTACCGCGTCATCGGGGTCTCACGCGACGAGCCCGCCACGCTGGCGAAGTTCCGCGAGCGCGATGGGCTGACCTTCCCGCTCCTCAGCGACCCTGACCACGCCGTCCACTCCGCCTACGGTGCGTGGGGCGAGAAGATGAACTACGGCAAGCTCGTCGAGGGGGTCATCCGCTCGACGTTCGTGCTCGACGAGGACGGCAAGATCGCTCTCGCGCAGTACAACGTGAAGGCCACGGGTCACGTGGCACGGCTGCGCAAGCAGCTCGGCATCGACGCCTGACCCGCAGCTGTCCCCGAGGTCAGCAGACCTCCCCGACGTCCGCAGCTCTCGGAGGTCACTCCGTTGCGCGCTGCGGACCTTCTCGACGTGCGCTCGAGATCAACAGCGCGAACCCGAGCAGTCCGGGAAGCCCGACCCCGAGGGTGAACGGCCAAGAGATCGGCTGCAGCGTGAGAGAGGCGAGCGCGAGGGCTACGGCGAGTACCTGAAAGACCACTCCGCCTGATCGAGCCCACGACTTCCCGACCCGCGTGCCCACCGCGAAAGCCACGAGGGCTGCGGCGCCGATCAGCGTGAGCACGATGAGCGCCAGGGCCGTCGGCAGGGATGCCGCATCGCCCGCCCCGAGACCGGCGAGTTCGACCACGGCGAAGACCAGGAGCGCCACTGCTTCGAGGGCGAGGATCGCCGCTGCCGCCAAGGCGATTCCGGGTGCGCGCACGGTGTCTCCCAAGGATCGAAAGAAGAGAAAACCCTTGATTTCATGGTTTTCATGTAACAGAATAGAGAAAGTCATGTGCTCCCACAGCGGCGTGGGGCGAGCATTCACGCTCGCATCACAATTCGCGGGCATTCCGTCCGCATCTCAACAGGGTAGCGGAACCCGAACTTCTACCCGAATCCGAGAGGTCGCATCGCGACATCTCTTGAAATCCATACCGAGGAGCCCCCATGGACTGGCGCGATAAGGCCGCCTGCCTGACTGTCGACCCCGAGCTTTTCTTCCCCGTGGGGAACACTGGCCCTGCCGTCGATCAGATCGAGAAGGCGAAGACGGTGTGCGCCACCTGCACCGTCACCGAGATCTGCCTGCAGTACGCCCTGGAGACCAGCCAGGACTCGGGCGTCTGGGGCGGGCTCTCCGAAGACGAGCGCCGCGCTCTCAAGCGTCGCGCCGCTCGCGCACGCCGCGCCTCCTGAACATCCGAAAGCGGCCTGAGATCGACTCTCAGGCCGCTTTCGTCTGTTCGGATGCGGCAGCTCTCACCTCTCGAGCCAGCGCAGGGGGATGTCGATGACCACTTCGGTGCCCTCGCCATCGCTCCCGTGCCACTCGATCGTTCCACCGAGCTCACCCTGGATGAGCGTGCGGATGATCTGAGTGCCGAGGCCCTGGCCGATGCGCCCTTCCGGCAGACCGAGACCGGTGTCCCGCACCGTCACGCGCAGATTGTCCTCGGTGCGCTTGGCGTCGATCGTGACGAAGCCCTCTTGACCTGCGAGACCGTGCTCGACCGCATTCGTCACGACCTCCGTCAGAGCGAGCGCGAGAGGTGTCGCGTACTCGCTCGGAAGAACTCCGAACCGTCCGGTGGACTGTGTCCGCGCGCGTGTGTTCGGAGCCGAGGCGACCTCGGCCACGAGCTTGAGCACGCGGTGGAAGACCTCGTCGAAGTCGACCTTCTGCGTCAGCCCCTGGGCGAGCGTGTCGTGCACCACGGCGATCGCATCCACGCGGCGCATGGCCTGTGTGAGGGCGTCGCGCGCCTCGTCTGAGTGGGTACGTCGCGCCTGGATGCGCAGAAGCGAGGCGACCGTCTGCAGGTTGTTCTTCACCCGGTGGTGGATCTCACGGATCGTCGCGTCCTTGGTGATGAGCTCCTGCTCCTGGTGGCGCAGTTCTGAGACGTCGCGGCACAGCACGATCGCCCCGATGCGGGTGCCGTGGTCCTTCAGCGGGATGGCACGCAAGGACACCGTCACACCGCGGGCTTCGATGTCGGTGCGCCAGGGAGCGCGCCCGGTGACCACCACGGGCAGCGACTCGTCGACCTGCCGGGAGGGCGGGACGAGACGAGTGGTCACCTCGGCGAGAGACTCCCCCTCGAGCTCGTCGTCGAATCCCATCCGGTTGAAGGCCGAGAGCGCGTTCGGGCTGGCGAAGGTGGTGATCCCGTCGACATCGATGCGAATGAGACCATCGGAGGCACGAGGCGCTCCCCGACGCGGTGACGTCGGAGCCGTGAGGTCGGGGAAGCTCCCGTCGGCGATCATGCGGAACAGGTCGTTCGCGCACTCGTCGAAGGTGATCTGCTGGCGAGACGGCGTGCGCACCTCGCCGAGGTTCGTGTGCCGGGTCACCACTCCGATCACGGTCGAGTGGGCGTCGGCACCGCGACCGACGCTCAGGATCGGCACGGCCCGCACGCGCGTCGGCGTCTCCTCGAACCAGTCGGGCGAGGAGGAGTCGACGATCTCGGCCGACTCGAAGGCGCCCTGGACCTGGGTGCGCCACTGGGGCCGCACCCGCTCTCCGACGATGTCGCGATAGAAGAGCGTCGCCGCGCCGCTAGGTCGCGCGTGCGCGACCGCGATGAACGAACCGTCCTCGGTCTGGATCCAGATCACGATGTCGGCGGAGGCGAGGTCCGCGAGGAGCTGTCCGTCCCCGGCGAGACGGTGGAGCCATTCGACATCGCTGTCGTTCAGGCGCCCCTGGGCATGGGCGAGATCACTGAGGGTTGACACCTGACCAGCCTACGGTCAGATGCCTCAGAGAATGGCCAGCGACGTCGCCCGCCAGCGACGATCGATCCCTTCCAGGCGCACGGCGACGGCGCGGGTGCGCCCAGGACCGGCCACCACGACGACGGCTTCGATCACGCCGTCGAGCGGCTCCGTGACCCTCAGCGCCCTGATCTCGAACGTGGGTCGGGCGGGAGCGACCCCGCGCGCGCTGCGTGCCCTCGAGGAGAGGTTCGCGCGCGTGACCAGACTTCGGAATGCGTCCTCGCTGAACCACCTGGCGAGCTGATCGACCTCCCTGACACCGGCCAGCACTTCGAGGACGCCGTGCGTGAGGCTGCGCAGAAGCGGCACGGGGTCGGGAAGCTCGCTGGTCGATGTCGGCTGGGGTGCGAAGTACTCGTGCGGCGTCATGTCGAACTCTCGGTCGGGAAGGTCTGCGAGTGAGCAGTACAGCACCGTGCCGCCAGCGCCGGAGTGGGGTGAGGCGAAGAATGTGGATAACTCGTACGCGCCCGAGCGGGGTCGCCTACGCTCTGTCGGATGCACTGGGACCGACTGTTCGAAGACCTCGAAGGCCAGCTGACCGCGGAGTGGGAGGCGGAACGAGCGGTGCTGGACGCCGAGTCCGAACGGCTGCGCATCGCACGGTTGGACCTGCGCGCGCGGCTGCGTACGCTGTGCAGCGCAGGAGCGGACGTCACGATCGGTCTCGTGAACGGGCGACGGATTCCGGTCTCGTTGCAGACGCTCGGAGCGGACTGGGTCGCCGTCTCCACGCGCGGCACCGGCGAGGAACGCAGCGCACCCGCCGGCTTCTTCCTCCCCCTCGCGGCCGTCACCGGCATCACGACGGATCACGGCATGATCCTGGCGAGCCTCGACGAACCACCCACCGCAGACTCCCCGCTCCGAGAGCGGATGACGCTCGGATTCGTGCTGCGTGACCTCGCACGCCGTCGTGTGCCCGTGCACATCAGCACCCATGTGGGCGACGACGTCCACGGCACGATCGATCGAGCGGCGTCCGATCACCTCGATCTCGCCGTGCATGATCCGGGCGAAGCGCGCCTCGCCCGAGCGGTGCACGGGTTCCGCATCATCCCGTTCACATCACTCGTGGCCGTGCGTACTCCGGTCGATCAGGTGCCGTGAGCCGAAGAGGTGCCCCAGACCTCGGGGAAGCTCGCGGTCTGGGACTGGCGCCACAGCGCCATCCGCCGAGAGTTCTCCGATTCTTCGGCCAGGTACCCGTCGAGGCTGGACTCCTCCACTCGCCAACGAGGCGGTGATCCCAGCTGCGCTCCCCGCAGTCTTCCCTCCTGCACCAGGGCGACGACCTCGTCGACCCCGATACTCAGCAGCTCCGCCACCTGCGAGGGGGCGAGGTAGCGCGGTGCGCGAACGGGGAATGCAGGCATCCCCTCATTCTCGCCCACAGGTTCGCCGCATTCGGGTCCGCTCGTCCCTTGTGGATAACTCCCGGAGCCCCGACGCCGTTTCTGTGACGATATCGCCATGGCTTCCTTCTCTGTTCCTCGGCGCGCGTTCTGGGGCGACGTCCGCTTCCTCGTGGGCATCGCGCTGGTGGCTCTCTCGATCGCCGGTGTCTGGCTCATCGTGTCGGCGTTCGACGATGCCGTTCCGACGCTCCAGGCCACCCGGACCATCACGCAGGGTGAGGTGCTGACGTCCGACGACTTCCAGGTCGTCGACGTCGGTCTGGGGTCGCTGGCCGACGACTACCTCGGCCCGGACGACGTCCCGACCGGCAGCATCGCGTCCCGCACTCTCGAGAGCGGAGAACTCGTTCCGTCCTCGGCTGTGACCGATGCCGACCGCAGCCGCTCCACCACGATTGTCATCCAGAGCAGCACCGGTATCCCGGAAGGAGTGGAGGCGGGCACGGTCGTGGAGGTCTGGCAGGCGCCGCCCCTCGACGAAGGACGCTCCTACGATGTCCCCCGTATCCTGGTCGCCGACGTGATCGTGCACGACGTGCTCGATGCGGAAGGCGTGCTCGCCGACACCGGAACCCAGCTCGAGGTCGTGATCGATCGGGCCGATGTGGCCGACGTGCTCGCCGCCATCACGGGTGGGGCCGCCCTCTCCGTGGTGCCGGTCGGGGCCGAGTCGTGACCGGCGTCGTGGTGGCGATCCCTCAGCCACGGGCGGGTGAACTGGCGGCGGAGCTGGCGCTCGAAGGCATCGACGTCGTCGCGATCCTCTCCCCCACCGCCGTCATCGAGGTGCCTCCGGGCGCGGAGGCGATCATCGTCCCCGCCACCAGAGCGGTGCTGAGCGCCGAGCTGATCTCCGCATGCGACCGTGCCGGGGTGCGCATCCTGGCGCTCGGCGGCGCAGACAGCCGCCTGCTGGGGCGTCTCGGGCTGTCGGAGGCCCTCCGCCCGGAAGCGGCAGGATGGGAGATCGCTGCCGCGCTGGCATCCGAGACAGACACCGTGCCACGCCCGCAGTCCGTCCTTCCGCATCGCGTGATCGCGGTCTGGGGACCGCACGGCGCTCCGGGGCGCTCGACCCTCG
>NZ_JAGYWT010000109.1:0-6409 GCF_019279095.1 Microbacterium sp. BF1
TCTGTGGCCACGAGCACGCGGGCCCTGCGGTCCTCGGGGTCGGGCACGCTCTCGACGAGTCCCAGCTGCTCGAGCTGTCGCACCTGGCGGCTCACCGCCGACTTGTCGGTCTGCAGCCGTTCGATGATCGCGCCGGCCGAGGTCGCCTTGCCCGTCGCGATGGAGGTCAGCACCTGGTAGCCGAGCGGCTGCAGGTCGGGATGCACGGTGGCGGCGGCTTCCCGCCAGCCGATGCGGATCCGCGCGAAGAGCCGTCCGAGTTCCTGCTCCACCCTGGTGACGGCCTGATCGAGGTCGTCGTCTCCCAGGCGGCCCGGCGCTGACGCGGATGCGGGGGTCTCGGAAGGGGCGTCGGAGGAGGCGCTCATGATCGCCAGTGTACGGCGAAGCCCCGCTGTCGATCGGGACAGCGGGGCTTCGAGTCACACCTCGGCGAGCAGCCGGAAGGCCTTGGAGGCCGCCCTGATCTCCTCGGGCGTCAGCTCGTCGATCACGGCCTGGAGACGGGAGCCGTAGTCGCGGCGCACCTCGGCGAGCGCGCTGCAGGCCGAGGCCGTCGCGCTCAGCACCCTGAGCCGCCCGTCGCGCTCATCGGGGCGGGACTCGAGAAGCCCCAGCTCCTCGAGCATCCGCACCTGACGACTGATCACCGACTTGTCCATCTCGAACCGCTCGGCGAGCTCATGCGCGTTCGCGGTGCCCGCCCGATCGATGAACGTGAGCAGCTTGTAGCCGCCCACCTGAAGCTCCGGATGGACCCGGGCGGCGGATTCCCTCCACAGCGACCGGGTCCTCGCGAAGATGAGGTTCAGGTGCGCCTGGAGGTCGCCGAGAGCACTGTCGACATCCGACGGCGCAGCCGCTGCCGCTGCCGCTGCCGCTGCCGCTGCCGCTGCCGCTGCCGCTGCCGCTGCCGAGGCCATGATCTCAGCGCTCCCCGTCCCGGTCTTCGCGTTCACGGTCTTCGCGCTCGAGAACGCGGACCGAACCGGTCGTGGGCCCGCTGCTCGCGCCCTGGATCCGGATGGATCCGGTGGAGAGCGAGGCTCCGACCTCGGCCTCGGAGACCTCGATCACCGATTCCTCGGCCTGCTCGAGCATCTGCTCGGCGGCGTTCTTCGTCGACAGCGGCTTGTTCTTGATGAACGCGATCGCGATGATGGCGATCACGGCGAGCGGAATCGCGATGATGAAGGAGTCCGCGATGCCGTGACCGTAGGCACTCTCGACGATCGCGCGGATCGTGTCGGGCAGCTGACCGACCTTCGGGACGTCGCCGGAGGCGAGGTGCTCGAGCGCGTCGATCTCGGCCGGCGTGGAGGGCACGAAGCCGTCGAGGGCGTCGGTGATGTAGTTCGCGACACGGGTCGACAGCAGCGAACCCATCACGGTGACGCCGATGGTGCCGGCGATCGTGCGGAAGAAGTTGACGTTCGACGAGGCGGCACCCAGCTGCTGCGGCGCGGTGTCGTTCTGCACGATGAGCGTGAGGTTCTGCATGACCATGCCGAGGCCGGCGCCGAGCACGAACATGTACACGGCCACGAGCGGGAACGGGGTGTCGTAGCGCAGGGTTGCCATCAGGCTGACGCCGATCGTCGTGAGGATCGAGCCCGTGACCATCCAGCCCTTCCACTTACCGAAGCGACTCACGAGCTGGCCGATGATGATCGACGCCCCCATCTGGCCGATGATCATCGGGATGGTCATGAGGCCCGACTCGGTGGGCGTGGCGCCACGGGCGAGCTGGAAGTACTGCGCGAGGAACACCGACGTGGCGAACATCGAGACGCCGATGGCGATCGAAGCGATGACCGACAGGGTGAAGGTGCGGTTTCGGAACAGCGACATCGGCACGATCGGTTCCTTGACGAAGAACTCGACCGTGATGAACGCGGCGATCCCGACGCCGGCGGTGACCACGAGCATGATGCTCGTCGAGGAGTCCCAGTCGAACTGGTTGCCGCCCATGGAGACCCAGATGAGCAGGGTCGAGACGCCGACGGCGAGGAGCACGATGCCGAAGTAGTCGATCGAGACCTTGGTGTCGCGCTGGGGCTTGGGCAGGTGCAGCGTGAACTGCAGCAGCACGAGGGCGAGGATCGCGAAGGGCACGCCGACGAAGAAGTTGGAGCGCCAGCCCCAAACGTCGGTGAGGAGTCCTCCGAGCAGAGGGCCGCCGATGGTGCCCAGGGCCATGATCCCGCCGACGACGCCCATGTACTTGCCGCGCTCACGCGGGGAGATGATGAGGGCCACGGCGATCATGACGAGCGACATCAGGCCGCCGACGCCGATGCCCTGGACGACGCGCACAGCGATGAGCATGTTCGTGTCGGTCGAGAAGCCGGCGATCACGGTGCCGACCGTGAAGAGGATGAGGGAGATCTGGACCAGGACCTTGCGGTCGACCAGGTCGGCGAGCTTGCCCCAGATCGGGGTGGAGACGGCGGTGGCCAGAAGGCTCGCGGTGATGACCCAGGTGTACTGGGACTGCGTGCCGCCGAGGTCGGCGATGATGACCGGCATCGAGGTCGACACGACCGTGCCCGAGAGCACGGCGACGAACATGCCGACGACGAGACCGGAGATCGCGGTGAAGACCTCGCGGGCCGAACGGGTCGTCTCAGGGGGTGCGGATGGGGTGTCTGTCACGGGGTGGCGCTCCTGCGTAGAAAGTTGATCGAGGTCAACCATACGCCTTTAGTTGCCAAAGTGCAACTAAAGGTGAGACACTCCCGATGTGCTTCTGCACGAGGGAGCCGAGGGGTAGCTTGTGAGCGTGTCGACAGATTCGAGGAGCGAGCGGGCATCCCGCACCCCGGCCTCCCTCGACGCGGCCATCGGCGACATCGACTGGACGACGCCGCCCCCCGGGTCGGTGCGGTCGCGGTTCTCCGCCCCGAGCGGTGAGCTGTCCGTGATCTCGATCGGCGACCCGGGACATCCGCGGGTGGTGCTGGTGCCGGGGGCGACGGGGTCCAAGGAGGACTTCGCTCTGATCCTGCCGCTGCTGGCGGAGGCCGGCTACTTCGTGCAGTCGTTCGACCTCGCTGGGCAGTACGAGTCGCACGCCGCCGGTGCGAACTCCGCCTACACCTACGAGCTGTTCATCGGCGATCTGGTCGCATTCCTCGAAGCGGGCACACCCGCACATCTGCTGGGGTATTCGTTCGCCGGCACGGTTGCTCAGCTGGTCGCCGTCCACCGCCGGGACCTCGTGCTCTCCCTCGCGCTGCTCACCACACCTCCGGGGTCCGGCAACGTGTTCGCGAGCATGAAGTGGCTGGGTCCCCTCGCCCCGATCGCGAGCCCACGGCGCGGAGCCGGCCTCATGATCTGGGGGATCGTGACGAACAAGAACCGGGTCCCACCCCGACGGTTGGAGTTCGTGCGCTCACGGTTCGCGCTCACGAGCAGGCGCAGCGTCGACGAGATCGTCGGCCTCATGATGATCGCGCCCGATGTGCGCAGCCGCGTGCGGGAGCTGCCCGTGCCCAAGCTCGTCGTCGCCGGGTCGCATGATCTGTGGCCCCTCGCCGCCCACGAGCGGTACGCCCGCGACATCGACGCCGAGTTCCGCTCGTATGCGACCGGCCACAGCCCGAGCGAGACCACCCCGCATCAGCTCGCCGCCGACCTGCTCGATCTCTACGCGCGGGCTCGCGACTGAGCCACCGACGGCGTCACCGGCCGACCGAAGAGCGCTCGGCCTCGCGGCGAGCCTGGCGCCGCCGGTGCAGCGGCTCTTCCGACAGGTGCAGCCGCACGGTGGGCACCACATAGCTCAACCGCCGTCGGAGCGACGCCCAGTCCTGGAACGGCCGCGCCGAGACCTCGACCACGAGGCTTCGATCGCGCAGCACCGTCATCCCCGGCCGCACGTGGAACGACAGGTCGAAGTCGTCGTGAATGTTCTGCTCCTCGCGGTGCACCTCCCCGCTCAGCATCCGCCAGGCGGCGGCGCGCATCGCCATGTTCGATCCGTAGAGGGGCGCATGCCCGAGAAGCGGACCCATCGCGGCGTACATGCCGCCGATGTAGAGGTGCGCCCCCATCCAGTGCACCAGGGGCGTCGCACCGTAGAAGCGCGGCTCCCCCGTGACGAAGTCGACGTCGTCGCGGGTGCGGAACGTCCGCTCGATCCGCGCGATCCAATCCGGCCCCGGGCGGGAATCGGCGTCGAGCCGGGCGATGATGTCGCCCGTCGCCGCGTCGTAGCCGGCCGCCGATGCGCGAGGAATCCCCCGGATCGGCTCGCTCACGACCCGTGCGCCGAACCGCTCGGCGACGGCGGCCGTGTCATCGCTACTGCCGTTGTCGACGATCACGATCTCGTCGGCCTTCCGGGTCTGCCGGGCGAGGGCGCTCAGACACACCTCAAGCAGGCGGGCGTCGTCGCGCACCGGGATGACGACGGAGACGGAACGCGGGAACACGGTCGTCATCGTTCTCCTCCCCTGCACGGCTCGGCACTCAGACACAGTCTCCACCGTGGACGACCTCGCCGGGCGATTGAGCGAGGATGGTCGCGGATGTCCGGGGACGTTGTTGCGTGAATGGCTCGTGACTGCTGAGGGGTGAAAGCCTCCGGGTGCGACAGTACTCTCCGAAAACGGCTCCGCCTACAAGTCCCACGCCTGGGCCGACGCCTGCACCATGCTCAACATCCGCCCCCAGAAGACCCACCCCTACCACCCACAGACGAACGGGAAGATCGAGCGGTTCCCGCACCCTCGCCGACGGCTGGGCCTACGCCCGCTTCTACGAATCCGAGACCGAGCGACGAGCAGCACTACCCACCTGGATGCACTTCTACAATCATCACAGGCACCACTCCGCCATCGGAGACCCACCCATCAGCAGACTCAACAACCTGCCTGGACATCACAACTAGTACACGGTCCCCATCGCCTCGCGCACCTCGTCGAGGGTTGCGTCTGCGATCGCCCGGGCGTGCTCGTTGCCTCGACGAAGCACGCGACGCACGATCTCCCCGTCTGCAGCGAAGCCTCGACGCCGCTCCCGCAGGGGTGCCAGGAAGTCGTTCACCGCCGTCGCAGTGACCTTCTTCAGTTCGCCGATGCTCCGGATCGAACGTGATCCGCCGATCCTGATCCGTTCGGGCACGGCGGATCGCGGCGACGGTCTCGTCCGCCGTCATCGACAGGGCGATCGCGTTGCCGTAGCTCTTCGACATCTTCCGACCGTCCAGCCCCGGCACCTCCGGCGCCGCGGTGACCAGGGCATCGGGAACCGGGAAGATCGGGCCGTAGCGCTCGTTGAACCGTCGGGCGATCACCCGCGTCATCTCCACGTGCGGCAGATTGTCCTTTCCCACCGGCACCAGGTTGCCCTTGCAGAACAGGATGTCGGCGGCCTGATGCACCGGATAGGTCAGCAGCAACCCGCTCAGCGCACGCCCCGAGGCCTCGAGCTCCGACTTGACCGTCGGGTTGCGGTGCAGCTCGGCCTCGGTGACGAGACTGAGGAACGGCAGCAGCAACTGGTTCAGCGCAGGGACCGACGAGTGCGTGAAGACCGTCGTCCGCTCCGGGTCGATCCCGGCTGCAAGGTAGTCGAGAACGGCCCCGTGCACGTTGTCGCGCACGTGCGCCGTCGTATCCCGGTCGGTGATGACCTGGTAGTCGGCGAGCACGAGGAACGTCTCGACCCCCGCTTCCTGCAGCCGCACCCGCTCCCGGATGGTCCCGAAATAGTGCCCGAGGTGAAGCGCCCCGGTCGGGCGCTCGCCCGTGAGCACACGGAACCTCTCCGGGTGCCGGGCCACGGCGTCGGCGACCTGCGTCGATCGCTGCGCGGTCGCGGTGAACGAATCCATCTGTCTCTCCCTGAATCGGGAGCCGCACGGAGTTCTCGGGTGCTGTCACGAACTGCCGTGCAGCCCGTGAACATGCTTCAACCGGCTGCTATCGCAGCCACCACCATGCGGAGCGGTTGAAGTTCATGCCACAGATGCTATCGCGCACCGCGACCGCGGGCTCACGGGGTGAGCCGGTGCAGGTCGCGCGGGAAGAGCGTCACCTCCCGGATGTTCGACGCCTCGATGAGTCGCGACACCCAGCGCTCCAGACCGATCGCGAACCCTCCGTGCGGCGGCATGCCGTGCGCGAAGGCCGAGAGGTAGGAAGCGTACGCGTCGGGCGACTCGCCCCGCGCCTCGATGGCGGCGACGTAGTCGGAGTACCGATGCCGTCGCTGCCCACCGGTCACGAGCTCGAGGCCGCGGAAGATCAGGTCGAAGCTGTTGCTCCACCGCGGCCGGGTCGTCGCTGCATTGCAATCATGAGACGGCCGCTGGGGCGCTGGGAGCTCCTCAGCGGCCCGAACAAGGACGGCAGTCGTCACATCGGCATACGTGTCCTTCCGGACGCCGCCACGCAACTGC
>NZ_JAGYWT010000011.1:0-14051 GCF_019279095.1 Microbacterium sp. BF1
CCCAGATGGCGCGGCGGCGCTCCTGATCAGCTCGGGGTCACCGTGCTTCACCTTGCCAGATGACGTTTACCCCGGAGGGAAATTCTGAGGCCTGACGCTGGTGAACGCATCGGAACCGCGCCGTGGCAATCCTCTCGGCAGCCGGCATCGGGGCGAACGTGCCGCACGGTGTGCAGCACGGGTTGTCCACGCGGATCAAGACCATCGTCGATCACGCCGTTGCGGAGTACACCGCACGGAATCTGCCGATGCTGCAGCGCGAGCTCGATCAGCAGGCCGTGCGCAACCGCGCTCGCAGCTACCGTCCGGCCGAGGATCTCGATCCCGAGTTCGACGGTCTGCCCCTCGACCCCGACCCTGTACCAGGGGCTCCGTTCCTGTTCACCATCGCCGGGCTGGCCGACGACTCCGCCGCCGAGTTGCCCGCTCTTCCTCCGCTGACGGAGGAAGCCAAGGTCGCCCTCCGGCAGGAGGTCGCCCTCGCCGACGAGTACGCCAACATGGTCGGACGCGAGATCTGCGGCATCCTGCTGCGGCACCGCATCTCGATCCAGGCCGCGATCTCGCAGCATGTGGAACCGCAGATCGAGGCACTGCTGGCCGAGCTCACCGAGTCGCTGGACTCGCCGTTCGACCCCGACGTGCCCTGACGGGTGCGGCCGACGCACACGGTCGGAGGGGCATTCATTTGACCGTCAGGTTACGCGGCATTACACTTGATCAGGTGTGTGCACGCCTCTGCGTGTGCGCTGGGCGCCGGCACCTGCCGGTCCGCCCCCACGGCATACCCATCACACCAAAAGCTCGTCGGTTCCGACGTGCCGGTGGGTCATGATGTGAAACCCATCACGCTGTCACCGTGCAGCACTATGAGGAGAGAACGTGCCAACCATTCAGCAGTTGGTTCGCAAGGGTCGCTCGCCCAAGGTCACCAAGACCAAGGCACCGGCGCTCAAGTCGAACCCGCAGCAGGCCGGGGTCTGCACCCGCGTCTACACCACCACCCCGAAGAAGCCGAACTCGGCGATGCGCAAGGTCGCTCGTGTGAAGCTCCGCAACGGCACCGAGGTCACCGCGTACATCCCCGGTGAGGGCCACAACCTGCAGGAGCACTCGCTTGTGCTCGTGCGTGGCGGTCGTGTCAAGGACCTCCCCGGTGTGCGTTACAAGATCGTCCGTGGCGCCCTGGACACCCAGGCAGTCAAGAACCGTAAGCAGGCTCGTTCCCGCTACGGCGCGAAGAAGGGTTGAGTTAGATGCCTCGTAAGGGACCCGCCCCGAAGCGCCCCGTCGTCAACGACCCGGTATACGGCGCACCGATCGTCACCTCGCTGGTGAACAAGATCCTCGTCGACGGCAAGAAGTCGCTGGCCGAGTCGATCGTCTACGGCGCCCTCCGCGGCGTCGAGGCGAAGAACGGTCAGGACGCCGTCGCCACGCTGAAGAAGGCGCTCGACAACGTGCGCCCGACGCTCGAGGTCCGCAGCCGCCGCGTCGGTGGCTCGACCTACCAGGTGCCGGTCGAGGTCAAGCCTCACCGCGCCAACACGCTCGCTCTGCGCTGGCTCGTGAGCTACGCGAAGGGCCGTCGTGAGAAGACGATGACCGAGCGTCTGCAGAACGAGATCCTCGACGCCTCCAACGGCCTGGGTGCCGCGGTCAAGCGCCGCGAGGACACGCACAAGATGGCCGAGTCGAACCGCGCGTTCGCTCACTACCGCTGGTAAACAGCTTCGCCCGCCCCTCGGCCACTTGCCGAGGGGCGGGCACCCCCTCTTCGCAGTACGACTGCTCCAAAAAGATAAGGACACTCCTGTGGCACAAGACGTGCTCACGGACCTGAGCAAGGTCCGCAACATCGGCATCATGGCGCACATCGATGCCGGCAAGACCACGACGACCGAGCGCATCCTGTTCTACACGGGCGTCAACCACAAGCTCGGCGAGACGCACGACGGCGCCTCGACCACCGACTGGATGGAGCAGGAGAAGGAGCGCGGCATCACGATCACGTCTGCCGCCGTGACCTGCTACTGGAACAAGAACCAGATCAACATCATCGACACCCCCGGCCACGTGGACTTCACGGTCGAGGTGGAGCGCTCGCTCCGCGTCCTCGATGGTGCTGTCGCGGTGTTCGACGGCAAGGAGGGCGTCGAGCCCCAGTCCGAGACCGTCTGGCGTCAGGCCGACAAGTACAACGTCCCGCGCATCTGCTTCGTCAACAAGATGGACAAGCTCGGCGCCGACTTCTACTTCACCGTCGACACGATCATCAACCGCCTGGGCGCCAAGCCCCTCGTGATCCAGCTGCCGATCGGCGCGGAGAGCGATTTCATCGGCGTCGTCGACCTGGTCGAGATGCGCGCACTGGTCTGGGCCGGAGACTCCAAGGGTGACGTCACCATGGGTGCCTCCTACGAGATCCAGGAGATCCCGGAAGACCTCAAGGAGAAGGCTGCGGAGTACCGTCAGCAGCTCCTCGAGACCGTCGCCGAGACCGATGACGCGCTGCTCGAGAAGTTCTTCGGTGGCGAGGAGCTCACGGTCGCCGAGATCAAGGGTGCGATCCGCAAGCTGACCGTCGCCTCGGAGATCTACCCGGTGCTCTGCGGTTCCGCGTTCAAGAACCGCGGCGTCCAGCCGATGCTCGACGCGGTCGTCGACTACCTCCCGAACCCGCTCGACGTGGGCTCGATCGAGGCGCACGACCCGAAGGACTACGACACGATCATCGAGCGTCACCCCGACGCCAATGACCCGTTCGCCGCCCTCGCGTTCAAGGTCGCGGTGCACCCGTTCTTCGGTCGCCTCACCTACGTGCGCGTCTACTCGGGTCACCTGGACTCCGGTTCTGCGGTCGTCAACTCGACCAAGAACAAGAAGGAGCGCATCGGGAAGATCTTCCAGATGCACGCCAACAAGGAGATCCCGGTCCCCTCGGTCACCGCGGGAAACATCTACGCGGTCATCGGTCTGAAGGACACCACCACCGGTGACACCCTGACCGACCCGGCAGCTCCGGTCGTCCTCGAGTCGATGACGTTCCCCGAGCCCGTCATCGAGGTCGCGATCGAGCCGAAGACCAAGGCCGACCAGGAGAAGCTGGGTGTCGCCATCCAGAAGCTCGCTGAAGAGGACCCGACCTTCCGCACGGAGCTGAACCCCGAGACTGGTCAGACGACCATCAAGGGCATGGGCGAGCTGCACCTCGACATCCTCGTGGACCGCATGAAGCGCGAGTTCAACGTCGAGGCCAACGTCGGCAAGCCGCAGGTGGCGTACCGCGAGACGATCCGCAAGACCGTCGAGAAGCACGACTACACGCACAAGAAGCAGACCGGTGGTTCTGGACAGTTCGCAAAGATCCAGTTCACCATCGAGCCGCTCGACCTCGACTCCGAGAAGACCTACGAGTTCGTGAACGCCGTCACCGGTGGTCGCATCCCTCGTGAGTACATCGGTTCGATCGATGCCGGTTTCCAGGACGCGATGAACGTCGGTGTGCTCGCGGGCTACCCGATGGTCGGCGTCAAGGCGACCATCGTCGATGGTGCGGCTCACGACGTCGACTCCTCGGAGATGGCGTTCAAGATCGCGGGCTCCATGGGCTTCAAGGAGGCCGCGCGCCGTGCCAACCCCGTGCTGCTCGAGCCGCTGATGGCCGTCGAGGTCCGTACTCCTGAGGAGTACATGGGCGACGTCATCGGTGACCTGAACTCGCGTCGTGGCCAGATCCAGTCGATGGAAGACGCCGCAGGCGTCAAGGTCGTCCGTGCACAGGTTCCGCTGTCCGAGATGTTCGGCTACATCGGCGACCTGCGCTCGAAGACCTCGGGTCGTGCCGTCTACTCCATGGAGTTCCACAGCTACGCTGAGGTTCCCCGCGCTGTGGCCGACGAGATCGTCCAGAAGACCAAGGGTGAGTAATCACCCTTCTGGGTTCCCCGCGGCGCCGAGCACCGCGAAGCGCCGCGGGGTTCCCAGGTCACCTACAACTTCACATTCCCTCTCTACTAAACTGAGAACCTAACCCGTAGAGAACCGGTCGCAAACCAGTGCCCGGTCACCTCTACAACGACGTCCTGAGGAGGACCCAGTGGCTAAGGCCAAGTTCGAGCGGACCAAGCCGCACGTCAACATCGGAACGATCGGTCACGTCGACCACGGCAAGACCACGCTCTCCGCAGCGATCTCGAAGGTGCTTGCTGACAAGTACCCGTCCGACACCAACGTGCAGCGCGACTTCGCTTCCATCGACTCGGCGCCGGAAGAGCGCCAGCGTGGTATCACCATCAACATCTCGCACATCGAGTACGAGACCCCGAAGCGCCACTACGCGCACGTTGACGCTCCCGGCCACGCCGACTACGTCAAGAACATGATCACCGGTGCGGCTCAGATGGACGGCGCGATCCTCGTGGTCGCCGCCACCGACGGCCCGATGGCTCAGACGCGCGAGCACGTGCTGCTCGCCAAGCAGGTCGGCGTGCCGTACCTGCTGGTCGCGCTGAACAAGTCCGACATGGTCGACGACGAGGAGATCCTGGAGCTCGTCGAGCTCGAGGTCCGCGAGCTGCTCGCCGGCCAGGGCTTCGACGAGGACGCTCCTGTCGTCCGCGTCTCCGCTCTCAAGGCCCTCGAGGGCGACGAGAAGTGGACCCAGGCGATCCTGGACCTGATGCAGGCTGTCGACGACAGCGTTCCGGACCCGGAGCGTGACCGTGACAAGCCGTTCCTGATGCCCGTCGAGGACGTCTTCACGATCACCGGTCGTGGAACCGTCGTCACGGGTCGCGCCGAGCGTGGCACGCTGGCCATCAACTCCGAGGTCGAGATCGTCGGACTCCGTCCGACCGTCAAGACCACGGTCACGGGTATCGAGATGTTCCACAAGCAGCTCGACGAGGCCTGGGCCGGCGAGAACTGTGGTCTGCTGCTCCGCGGCACCAAGCGTGAGGACGTCGAGCGCGGCCAGGTCATCGTCAAGCCGGGTTCGGTCACGCCGCACACCGACTTCGAGGGCACCGCGTACATCCTGTCCAAGGACGAGGGTGGCCGTCACAACCCGTTCTACACGAACTACCGCCCGCAGTTCTACTTCCGCACCACCGACGTCACCGGCGTCATCTCGCTGCCTGAGGGCACCGAGATGGTCATGCCCGGCGACACCACCGACATGACGGTCGAGCTGATCCAGCCGATCGCCATGGAGGAGGGCCTCGGCTTCGCCATCCGTGAGGGTGGACGCACCGTCGGCGCCGGTACGGTCACGAAGATCATCAAGTAAGCATCTGCTTCCTCGCAGAGGGGTCGGACCTTCGGGTCCGGCCCCTCTGTCGTTAACACGGCGTCTCGAGGGTTCCGTTTACGATTGCGGACATGCACAATGAGTGTGGTCGGCCCGATCGGTCGGCGGCACACCTTCAGAAGGGGAAACACATGGGTATCGAAGACGCCGTGAACAAGGGCAAGGACCTGTACGAGCAGAACAAGGACAAGATCGCCGAGGCCGTGAAGAGCGAGCAGGCCGAGGACATCAGCGACAAGGTGCTCGACGGCGTCGCAGACTTCGCGAAGAAGATCGCTCCCGGTGCGGCCGACAAGATCGACGAGATCCGCGACGGCGCCGACAAGGCCGTCGGCAACGAGTAGGACCCCCGCGTCTCCTGAGCGGCGATCCACCACGGGTGGATCGCCGCTCTTGCGCGTGCGGGCACCGGGCATCAGGCTCGGAATGCCGTCGGATGTGGCGTATTCACGGTTGCATCCAGTAGGATCGACTCGACCGCCTGGGGATCTTGCGGTCGGGGAAGCCGAAGGGGTTCGGTTTCCCGAAGCACGCGGTCTTCCGCGTACAAACTGGGGATAGCGATCTTGGGGATCATCGTGCGACGCGCGCAGTCACTGCGCCTGAGCGTCTCCCTGCCTGCGCGGCGGGTCTTCCGCCGCGCCCTCGGTCGAGGAGTTCGGCGTCCCTTCACGCCGGACTACTCGCGTTCGGTGTGCCCCCTCGCACTGAACGCCCTCCCCAAGCGGGGCGAGGCATGGGGATGCCTCGCCCCGCTCTCCCCGGCGAACTGACGCGGTTCCCGACCCGTTCCGAGGTCGGCCGACCGGGCGCGACACGCCCGGGTTTGCGGAAGTGAAATCAGCCGTGGCAGAATAGACAGGTTCGATATTCCTTCGCCGCTGTGCGTGCGATGGATCACTGCCAGGGCAGTGCATAGACGGCGCCTCCTCCGGGATGGTGCAGGGTTCTAGGCCGCGGGTAGCAGAACACACCCCGACACCCCTCTTCATGAAGGGTTCTGCCGTGCGCGGCGGAAGGTCGGCATCCGGTCGCTTCGCAGCGTCCGGCTGACAGAAGAACAGTGGTGCAGCAGATCGACTCGTGAGAGCCGTTCTCGTGCCGAGGCGCGAACAGCGCCGACGTGCGTCCAATGCCCCAGGGCCACCCGGTCCCGGACGGTAAGACGCCTAAAGAGAGAGAGCAGACAATGGCGGGACAGAAGATCCGCATTCGCCTGAAGTCGTATGACCACGAGGTCATCGACACGTCCGCACGCAAGATCGTCGACACCGTGACCCGTGCGGGCGCGACCGTCGTCGGACCCGTGCCCCTTCCGACCGAGAAGAACGTCGTGTGCGTCATCCGGTCGCCGCACAAGTACAAGGACAGCCGCGAGCACTTCGAGATGCGCACCCACAAGCGTCTGATCGACATCGTCGACCCGACGCCCAAGGCTGTCGACTCGCTGATGCGCCTCGACCTGCCTGCCGATGTCAACATCGAGATCAAGCTCTGAGGTTCGACATGGCTGACATCAACTCCAAGGTTTCCAAGGGCATGCTGGGCACGAAGCTCGGTATGACCCAGGTGTGGAACGAGAGCGGCAAGCTCGTTCCCGTCACCGTCATCGAGCTGGCACCCAACGTGGTCACCCAGGTCCGCACGCCCGAGAAGGACGGCTACAACGCCGTGCAGATCGCGTACGGCCAGATCGACCCCCGCAAGGTGAACAAGCCGCTCACCGCCCACTTCGAGGCAGCCGGCGTCACGCCGCGTCGTCACGTCACCGAGATCCGCACCGCGGACGCCGGCGACTACACCCTGGGCCAGGAGCTCACGGTCGACGGCACCTTCGAAGCAGGCCAGCTCGTCGACGTCGTCGGCACGAGCAAGGGCAAGGGCTTCGCCGGTGTCATGAAGCGTCACAACTTCAAGGGCGTCTCGGCTTCGCACGGTTCGCACCGCAACCACCGCAAGCCCGGTTCCATCGGCGCATCGTCGACCCCGAGCCGCGTCTTCAAGGGCATGCGCATGGCCGGCCGTATGGGTGGCGAGCGCGTGACCGTCCTCAACCTCACGGTGCACGCCATCGACATCGAGAAGGGACTCATGCTCGTCAAGGGCGCCGTCCCCGGTGCTCGTGGTCGCATCGTCTATGTCCGCAACGCAGTGAAGGGTGCCTGATCATGGCTGACTCCACTCTCGCGCTCGACGTCCTCAAGGCAGACGGCAAGAAGGCAGGCTCGATCGAGCTTCCCGCCGCGCTGTTCGACGCCAAGACGAACATCCCGCTCATCCACCAGGTCGTCGTCGCGCAGCTCGCGGCGGCTCGCCAGGGCACGCACTCGACCAAGCGTCGTGGCGAGGTCTCCGGTGCCGGCCGCAAGCCCTTCAAGCAGAAGGGCACGGGTAACGCCCGTCAGGGTTCCATCCGCGCGCCGCACATGACCGGTGGTGGCATCGTGCACGGCCCCAAGCCGCGCGACTACTCGCAGCGCACCCCCAAGAAGATGATCGCTGCAGCCCTGCTAGGCGCGCTCAGCGACCGCTTCCGCGGTGACCGCATCCACGCCATCGAGTCCTTCGGGATCGACGGCACGCCTTCGACCAAGACCGCGGTGAACTTCCTCACCAACGTCGTCTCGTCGAAGAACGTGCTCGTCGTGATCGAGCGCAACGATGACGTGACGCTGAAGAGCATCCGCAACCTGTCGAACCTGCACGTGCTGACGTTCGACCAGCTCAACGCATACGACGTGCTCGTCTCCGACGACATCGTCTTCACCCAGGCCGCGCTCGAGGGCTTCATCGCCTCCAAGTCCGGCGCCAACCAGGAGGTCTCCGCATGAGCGAGCAGGCATCTGTTCTCCAGACGGCCCTGAACAAGGACCCGCGCGACATCATCCTGAAGCCGGTCGTGTCCGAGAAGAGCTACGGGCTCATCGATGAAGGAAAGTACACCTTCCTCGTCGACCCGCGCGCTTCGAAGACCGAGATCAAGCTCGCCATCGAGAAGATCTTCGGCGTCAAGGTCGCAGGGGTCAACACCCTCAACCGCGTCGGCAAGGCTCGCCGCACCCGCTTCGGCACCGGCAAGCGCAAGGACACCAAGCGCGCCATCGTGACCCTGAAGTCGGGCACCATCGACATCTTCACGGCAATCGGCTGATCCGGGGGATAAGGACAATAATGGCTATTCGCAAGTACAAGCCCACGACCCCGGGCCGTCGCGGCTCGTCGGTGGCTGACTTCGCCGAGATCACTCGATCGACGCCGGAGAAGTCGCTGCTGCGCCCGCTCTCGAAGACCGGTGGTCGCAACAACCAGGGCCGCATCACGACCCGTCACATCGGTGGTGGCCACAAGCGCCAGTACCGCGTCATCGACTTCCGTCGTAACGACAAGGACGGCGTCAACGCCAAGGTCGCTCACATCGAGTACGACCCCAACCGCACCGCGCGCATCGCGCTGCTGCACTACTTCGACGGTGAGAAGCGCTACATCCTCGCTCCGGCGAAGCTGAAGCAGGGCGACATCGTCGAGTCGGGTGCCGGGGCTGACATCAAGCCGGGCAACAACCTCCCGCTGAAGAACATCCCCACGGGTACGGTCATCCACGCGATCGAGCTCCGCCCCGGCGGCGGCGCGAAGATGGCACGTTCGGCCGGTGCATCCGTCCGTCTCGTCGCCAAGGACGGCCCCTACGCCCAGCTGCGTCTGCCCTCGGGCGAGATCCGCAACGTCGATGCGCGCTGCCGCGCGACCATCGGCGAGGTCGGCAACGCCGAGCAGTCGAACATCAACTGGGGCAAGGCCGGCCGCATGCGCTGGAAGGGCGTCCGCCCGACCGTGCGTGGTGTCGCGATGAACCCGGTCGACCACCCGCACGGTGGTGGTGAGGGTAAGACCTCCGGTGGTCGTCACCCCGTCTCCCCGTGGGGCCAGGCTGAGGGTCGTACCCGTCACGCCAACAAGGAAAGCGACAAGTACATCGTGCGTCGTCGTAACGCCGGCAAGAAGCGTAAGTAGGAGTAAGAGAAGATGCCTCGCAGTCTTAAGAAGGGCCCCTTCGTCGACGATCACCTGCTTCGCAAGGTGGTCGTGCAGAACGAAGCCGGCACCAAGAACGTCATCAAGACCTGGTCCCGTCGGTCCATGATCATCCCGGCCATGCTGGGTCACACGATCGCGGTCCACGACGGACGCAAGCACATCCCTGTGTTCGTGTCCGAGACCATGGTCGGTCACAAGCTGGGCGAGTTCGCGCCCACCCGCACCTTCCGCGGCCACGAGAAGGACGACAAGAAGGGGCGGCGCCGCTAATGGTCGAATCGATCGCACGCGTGCGACACATCCGCGTGACCCCTCAGAAGGCTCGTCGTGTCGTCGCGCTCATCAAGGGCAAGCAGGCACAGGAAGCTCTCGCGATCCTGAAGTTCGCGCAGCAGAGCGCCAGCGAGCCGATCTACAAGCTTGTCGCGTCGGCCATGGCCAACGCGCAGGTGAAGGCGGATCGCGACGGCGAGTTCCTCGACGAGAAGGACCTGTACGTGGCCAACGCGTACGTCGACGAGGGCACCACGCTCAAGCGTTTCCAGCCCCGTGCACAGGGTCGCGCTTTCCAGATCAAGAAGCGCACGAGCCACATCACGGTCGTGCTCTCGACGCCTGAGGCAGCTCCGGCCGCCGCGGGCGACAGCAAGAAGAAGGCGAGCAAGTAATGGGACAGAAGGTAAACCCGTACGGCTTCCGTCTCGGCATCACGACGGACCACGTCTCGCGTTGGTTCTCTGACTCGACGAAGCCGGGTCAGCGCTACGCCGACTACGTCGCCGAAGACATCAAGATCCGTAACCTGCTCAAGACGCAGCTCGACCGCGCCGGTGTCTCGAACATCGAGATCGAGCGCACCCGTGACCGCGTCCGCGTCGACATCCACACCGCCCGTCCGGGCATCGTGATCGGTCGTCGTGGAGCCGAGGCCGAGCGCATTCGCGGCGACCTCGAGAAGCTCTCGGGCAAGCAGATCCAGCTGAACATCCTCGAGGTCAAGAACCCCGAGGCCGACGCTCAGCTGGTCGCACAGGGCATCGCCGAGCAGCTCTCTGCTCGTGTGGCGTTCCGTCGTGCGATGCGCAAGGGTCTGCAGGGCGCTCAGCGCGCCGGCGCCAAGGGCATCCGCATCCAGGTCTCCGGCCGTCTCGGCGGCGCCGAGATGAGCCGTTCGGAGTTCTACCGCGAAGGCCGTGTGCCGCTGCACACGCTTCGTGCGAACATCGACTACGGCTTCTACGAGGCGAAGACCACCTTCGGCCGCATCGGCGTGAAGGTCTGGATCTACAAGGGCGACCTGACCGCGAAGGAGCTCGCTCGCGAGCAGGCCAACGCACCCAAGGCTCGTCGTGACGACCGTGGTGGCGACCGCCGCCGTGCCCCGCGCAACGAGGCACCTGTCGCAGAAGGAGCGTCGGCATAATGCTCATCCCCCGTAAGGTCAAGTTCCGCAAGCAGCACCACCCGGGTCGCTCGGGTCAGGCCACCGGCGGCACGAAGGTCTCCTTCGGCGAGTACGGTATCCAGGCCCTCACGCCCGCTTACGTGACGAACCGTCAGATCGAGTCCGCTCGTATCGCGATGACCCGTCACATCAAGCGTGGTGGAAAGGTGTGGATCAACATCTACCCCGACCGTCCGCTCACGAAGAAGCCTGCCGAAACCCGCATGGGTTCCGGTAAGGGTTCCCCCGAGTGGTGGGTCGCCAACGTCAAGCCGGGCCGTGTCCTCTTCGAGGTCGCGGGTGTCGACGAGGAGCTCGCACGCGAAGCTCTGACCCGTGCAATTCACAAGCTGCCGCTCAAGGCACGCATCATCAAGCGCGAGGAGGGCGACGCGTAATGGCGATCGGCACCAAGGAGCTCGCCCCGGCAGAGCTCGATACATTCGAAGACCAGCGCCTCGTTGAGGAGCTGCGCAAGGCCAAGGAGGAGCTGTTCAATCTCCGTTTCCAGTCGGCCACCGGCCAGCTGGAGAGCCACGGCCGCATCCGCGCCGTCAAGCGCGACATCGCGCGCCTCTACACCGTGATCCGCGAACGCGAGCTGGGCATCCGTGCGACGCCTGCTCCGGTCGAGGCTCCGGCCAAGAAGGCGACCAAGTCGAAGGCGAAGAAGGCGGACTCCGCCGACGACGCCGTGAAGGAAGAGGCTGAGTGATGGCCACCAAGAAGGAAGCGACTGTGGAGACGCAGGCCGCAGGACACGAGTCGTCCGTGCACGACGTCCGCGACGCCGCTGCCCGCGGTTACCGCAAGGCACGTCGCGGCTACGTCGTCAGCGACAAGATGGACAAGACCATCGTGGTCGAGGTCGAGGACCGCGTGAAGCACCCGCTTTACGGCAAGGTCATCCGCCGCACCTCGAAGGTCAAGGCGCACGATGAGGCGAACTCCGCCGGCATCGGCGACCTGGTCCTGATCAACGAGACCCGCCCGCTGAGCGCCACGAAGCGCTGGCGCCTGGTGGAGATTCTGGAGAAGGCCAAGTGATTCAGCAGGAATCCCGACTCAAGGTCGCCGACAACACCGGCGCCAAGGAGCTGCTCACCATCCGCGTTCTCGGTGGCTCGAAGCGTCGTTACGCGGGCCTCGGCGACACCATCGTCGCGACCGTCAAGGACGCGATCCCCGGTGGCAACGTGAAGAAGGGCGACGTCGTCAAGGCGGTCATCGTCCGCACCAAGAAGGAGGTCCGTCGTCCGGACGGCTCCTACATCAAGTTCGACGAGAACGCCGCAGTGATCCTGAAGAACGACGGGGAGCCCCGCGGCACCCGTATCTTCGGGCCGGTCGGTCGTGAGCTTCGTGACAAGAAGTTCATGAAGATCGTCTCGCTGGCGCCGGAGGTCATCTAATCATGGCGAAGATCAAGAAGGGTGACCTGGTTCAGGTCATCACCGGTGCCACGCAGGAGCGTGGCGGCGACCGCGGCAAGCAGGGCAAGGTCCTCGACGTCCTTGCAGAGAAGAACCGCGTCATCGTCGAAGGCGTGAACTACGTCACCAAGCACACCCGCGTCGGACAGACGCAGCGTGGCACCAAGACCGGAGGCATCGAGACCGTCGAAGCCTCCATCCACATCTCGAACGTCGCACTCGTCGACCCCTCGACCAAGAAGCCGACCAAGGTCGGCCACCGGGTCGAGGAGCAGACCAAGGACGGCGTCAAGCGCACCGTCCGCGTGCGCTACGCGAAGAAGAGCGGTAAGGACCTCTGATGAGCACCGACACTGCCGCGCCGGCTGGCAAGATCCAGCCGCGCCTGAAGCAGAAGTACAACACCGAGATCAAGAAGGCGATGCAGGACGAGTTCGGTTACGCGAACGTCATGCAGATCCCCGGACTGGTCAAGGTCGTCGTGAACACCGGTGTCGGCGAGGCAGCTCGCGACAGCAAGGTGATCGATGGCGCGGTCGACGATCTCACCAAGATCACCGGCCAGAAGCCGATCGTCACGAAGGCTCGCAAGTCCATCGCGCAGTTCAAGCTGCGCGAGGGTCAGGCCATCGGCGCGCACGTCACCCTCCGCGGTGACCGCGCGTGGGAGTTCGTGGATCGCCTCGTCTCGCTCGCACTGCCCCGTATCCGCGACTTCCGCGGTCTCTCGGGCAAGCAGTTCGACGGCAACGGCAACTACACCTTCGGTCTCCAGGAGCAGAGCGTGTTCCACGAGATCGATCAGGACAAGATCGACCGGGTTCGCGGTTTCGACATCACCGTCGTCACCACCGCGAAGACGGATGAAGAGGGCCGGGCACTGCTCCGTCACCTCGGATTCCCTTTCCGCTCGGAAGACGCACAGGCGTAACACCCTCGACGGGCTCAGTGGTCTCGTGTCACTGAGCCCGTCGATGTGCACGTACAATTGAAAATTGCGTGTCATCGCAGGCCGTCTGTCGTGTAACGGCAGCCGGAACCTCATGAACAAAGGAAATCAACAATGACAATGACAGACCCGGTCGCAGATCTGCTGACCCGTCTGCGCAACGCGAACTCGGCGCACCACGATTCCGTGACCCTGCCGTCGAGCAAGCTCAAGACGCACATCGCTCAGATCCTCCAGCAGGAGGGCTACATCGCCGGCTGGGAGACCTCTGACGCCCGCGTCGGACAGAACCTCACGCTGACGCTGAAGTACGGTCCCAACCGTGAGCGCTCCATCGCTGGCATCAAGCGCGTCTCGAAGCCCGGTCTCCGCGTCTACGCGAAGTCGACCGAGCTTCCCACGGTCCTCGGCGGCCTTGGCGTGGCGATCCTGTCCACCTCCTCCGGTCTTCTCACCGACCGTCAGGCAGAGCAGAAGGGCGTGGGCGGAGAAGTTCTCGCCTACGTGTGGTAATTCGAAATGTCGCGTATTGGACGACTTCCCATCGACGTTCCCGCGGGCGTGACCGTTTCGGTCGACGGCCGCGAGGTCGCGGTGAAGGGCCCCAAGGGTGAACTCACGCTCACGGTGGCCAGCCCCATCGAGGTCGCGGTCGAGGAGAACCAGGTTCTGGTCTCCCGTCCCGACGACGAGCGCGAGTCGCGGTCGCTTCACGGCCTGACCCGCACGCTCATCAACAACAACATCATCGGCGTGACCCAGGGCTACACCAAGGGTCTCGAGGTCGTCGGCACCGGTTACCGCGTGCAGCAGAAGGGCAGCTCGGTCGAGTTCGCCCTCGGCTTCTCGCACCCGGTCCTGATCGACCCGCCCGCCGGC
>NZ_JAGYWT010000110.1:0-6396 GCF_019279095.1 Microbacterium sp. BF1
CAGTGCTGCTGCGATCGTGTGGTTCTCGCTCCTGATCCGTAAGGCACTGCTGCTGGTCGCGATCGTGTTCGCCCCCATCGCCCTCGCCGGGTTCTCCTGGGATGTGACGAAGGGGTGGTTTGCGAAGGCCGCTTCCCGGAGCCCTTCCAGACGGTGGTTCGATTGGCTCACCGCCGGATTGCCGAGGAACAGGATGCGCCGTCGGCCGAGTGTCACGAGATGCTCTCCTGCGAGTCGCCCGCCCTCTCGGTCGTCGAACAGCACGGATGCGACCTTCGAGGAGTCGGGTATCGGGCCCACCACGACCGAGCGGATGCCGCGATCGGCCAGGGCTTCCAGGCGCGGCACCACGTCACCGAGCGGGTAGATGACGATGCCCTGCACCCGGTGCGCCTCGAACATGTCGAGATTGCGCCGCTCCTGTGCGTCGTCGCGGTTGCTGTTGCTGAAGAACAGCGACCAGCCGCCCTCGCGGGCGACGTCTTCGACCCCGCGCGAGAGGTCGTGGAAGTAGGGCAGCCAGGCGTCGAGCAGGATGAGGGCGAGCGCCTTGCTCGATCCCGCACGCAGCTGCCGAGCCGACTCGTTGGGCACGAAGCCGAGCTGCTCGATCGCCGACCGCACCCGTTCGCGGCTCGCGGCTCCGAGCACGTGCGGGTGGTTGAGGTAGTTCGAGACGGTGGAGGAGGAGACTCCGGCGAGGGCGGCGACGTCCTTGACGCTCGCGGGCATGGGACTCCTTGGTCGGGCCGCGTCGATCGGGGTTCCTGACGGCGTCGGCGGCATCAGGATATCGGAGGACTTGCAACGTGCCAAGAAAGTTCTTGACAGGGGTCGGTCGACCGACGTAGCGTGACTCGCACGCCGGAGTTGCAACGTGCCAACTCCGGGACGGCGACGGTGCCGCACACCCGCTGCGAGAGGTCTCATGAACATCGGCTGCCACGGGCTCGTCTGGACGGGGAACTTCGATGCCGAGGGCATCCGTCTGGCGGTGCACAAGACCAGGGAGGCGGGTTTCGACCTCATCGAGTTCCCGCTCATGGATCCGTTCACGTTCGACGTCTCCGTCGCGAAGGACGCGCTGGAGGAGTACGACCTCGCCGTCAGTGCTTCGCTCGGACTCTCCGAGGCGACCGATGTCACCAGCGCCGATCCGGCGATCGCGGCGGCGGGCGAAGCGCTCCTGGTCAAGGCTGTCGACGTGCTCGCCGACCTCGGTGGAGAGCATTTCTGCGGGGTGATCTACAGCGCCATGAAGAAGTACATGGAGCCCGTGACCCCTGAGGGTCTCGCGAGCAGCAAGGCCGCGATCGCCCGGGTCGCCGACCATGCGGCCGCGCGCGGGGTGTCGGTCTCGCTCGAGGTCGTGAACCGCTACGAGACGAACGTGCTCAACACCGCACGACAGGCCCTCGCCTACATCGCCGAGGTGGATCGCCCGAATCTCGGGATCCACATCGACACATATCACATGAACATCGAGGAGTCGGATATGTTCACGCCCGTCCTCGATGCGGCACCGGCGCTGCGCTATGTGCACATCGGGGAGAGCCACCGCGGCTATCTCGGCACCGGAACGGTGGACTTCGACACCTTCTTCAAGGCGCTCGGTCGCATCGGTTACGGCGGCCCCATCGTGTTCGAGTCGTTCTCGTCGGCGGTCGTCGCGCCTGACCTCAGTCGCATGCTCGGCATCTGGCGGAACCTCTGGAACGACAACGACGAGCTCGGCGCGCACGCCAACGCGTACATCCGCGACAAGCTCGTCGCGGTCGATTCGATCCGCCTCCACTGAGCGGAATCGCGGGGGAAGGAGAGCGGAAGATCAAGATGTCATTACAGGTCTTCCCAATCCCTCCGACCTTAGATACATTTAGATACAACTTGCGCTGGCCGTGGCGCAGGGCGCAGAATTGATCCGATGTTTGCGGCGGAATGATCCGCCGACATCGAAGCAGAACCTTCAAGGAAGCAGGTGAGCGCATGAGTGGACCCATCCTCCGGGTCGAGGGGATCAGCAAGGGATTCCCCGGCGTGCAGGCGCTGAAGGACGTGCACCTCGAGGTGCACGCCGGCGAGGTGCTCGTGCTCGTGGGCGAGAACGGCGCGGGAAAGTCGACGCTGATGAAGATCCTCTCCGGGATCTACACCAAGGACGAGGGCACGATCACGTTCGAGGGTCAGGAGGTGGAGCTCACCAGCCCCCTCCAGGCGCAGGAGCTCGGCATCACGATCATCCATCAGGAGCTCAACCTGATGCCCGATCTGACCGTGGCGCAGAACATCTACGTGGGGCGAGAGCCCACCACCGGGCCGTTCCTGTCGGAGCGCAAGCTGAACGCGCAGACCGCGGAACTGCTGCAGCGCCTGGACATCCACCTGAACCCCCGGCAGCTCGTCGGCGAGCTCACGGTGGCCGAGCAGCAGATGGTCGAGATCGCCAAGGCGCTGTCGTTCAACGCCAAGGTGCTCATCATGGACGAGCCGACCTCCGCCCTCACCGACACCGAGGTCGAGACGCTCTTCGTGCTGATCGAGCAGCTCAAGGCGCGCGGCACCGGGATCGTCTACATCTCGCACCGCATGGACGAGCTGCGCCGTCTGGCCGACCGGGTGACCGTCCTCCGTGACGGCACATACATCGGATCACTCGACAGGTCCGAGATCACCATCCCGACCATCATCGAGATGATGGTCGGACGTGTGATCGATGAGGGGACCCGTCCGCAGGCCCGAGAGCACGCGAACGATCCCGTTGTCCTCGAGGTGCAGGGTCTGTCGACCAAGAACCTCCTGAAAGACGTCTCGTTCCAGCTGCACAAGGGCGAGATCCTCGGCTTCGCCGGGCTCATGGGCGCCGGGCGCACCGAGACCGCGCGTGCCGTGATCGGCGCCGATCACCGCGACAGCGGCACGATCGCGATCGACGGTCGCACGGTGCGGATCGCCCAGCCAGCCGACGCCGTGCAGCACGGCGTCGGATACCTCTCGGAGGACCGCAAGCTCCTCGGCCTCATGCTCGAGCAGGACGTGACGTTCAACACCGTGCTCGCCTCGCTCGGCTCCTACGCCAACGCGATCGGCTGGATGGGCGACAGCAAGGCGAAGAACCGCACCAAAGAGTACGTGCAGCAGCTGCGCGTGAAGACCCCCTCGGTCAACCAGGTCGTCAAGCTCCTCTCCGGAGGGAACCAGCAGAAGGTCGTCATCGCCCGCTGGCTGATGCGCGACTGCGACATCCTCATCTTCGACGAGCCGACCCGAGGGATCGACGTCGGCGCGAAGGAGGAGATCTACCGCCTCATGCAGCAGCTCGCTGATGCAGGCAAGTCCATCATCGTCATCTCATCCGAGCTCCCGGAGATCCTCCGTGTGGCGAACCGCATCGCGGTCTTCGCCAACGGCCGCATCACCGGGACGCTCCGCAACGAGGAAGCAAGCCAGGAGAAGATCATGCAACTCGCAGCCCACGGGGAGGAAGACTGATGAGCGCTCCGCAGCAGCCCGGATCGTCGACGACGACGATCATCCAGACCGCCGTGAACGAGAACACCGACAAGAGAGACGTCGGCGCGTTCCTGAAGCGGCAGTTCCAGCAGTCGCTGGCGTTCGGCACGCTCATCGTGCTGATCATCTTCTTCTCGATCGCCAGCCCCAACTTCTTCACCTTCAGCAACATCGCCACGGTGCTGCTGTCGACCGCCGTCATCGGCATCCTCGCCCTCGGCACCACCTTCGTCATCATCACCGGCGGCATCGACCTGTCGATCGGCACCGGCATGGCGCTGTGCGCCGTGATGACGGGTGTGTTCGTGACGAACATGGGGCTCCCGGTCTGGGTCGGTGTCATCGGCGGCATCCTCACCGGTGTGCTGATGGGCCTGATCAACGGTGTGAACATCACGTTCCTCCGGCTCCCGCCGTTCATCGCGACCCTGGCGATGATGATGATCGCCGGTGGCCTCGCCCTCGTGATCTCGGGTGTCGCGCCGATCTACTTCTCGACGTCGGCCCCCGACTTCAAGAAGATCGCCCTCGGCGTGATCATCCCCGGCATCCCGAACGCCGTTCTCGTCACCGCCGTGCTCGCGATCATCGCGTACCTCGTGCTGTCGAAGACGCTGCTCGGCCGGTACACCTTCGCGATCGGCTCGAACGAAGAGGCCACGCGCCTCTCGGGCGTCAACACGCGTCGCTGGACGATCCTGATCTACATGTTCGCCGGGGCGTTCACCGGCGTCGCGGGCATCGTCATCGCCTCCCGCCTCGACTCGGCGCAGCCGCAGATCGGCACCGGGTACGAGCTGCAGGCGATCGCCGCGGTCATCATCGGCGGAACCTCGCTGCTGGGCGGACGCGGCTCGATCCTCGGCACCGTGATCGGCGCCCTCATCATGAGCGTTCTCGTGAACGGTCTGCGCATCATGTCGATCCAGCCCGAATGGCAGAACATCGTCGTCGGCGTCGTCGTGCTGCTCGCGGTCTTCCTCGACTCGCTCCGCAACCGACAGCGCACCTGAGACCTGGACGGCGACGAAACCCGTGCCCGTCGTCGTCCTCCGGCCATGGCCGGCTTCCGCGGAGACATCCGCACAGGCACCTGGAATGTCCACAGCGCCGGCTCGTCCGGCATCCACACAGAACAAACCGAGTCGTACCCAAACAATGGAGTTTTCATGAAATTCGGGAAGAAGACCGCACTCGTGGCCCTCATGGCCGCATCCGCACTGGTGTTCGCCGGCTGTGCCGGTGGTGGCGACGTGATCGAGGAAGGCTCGAGCAGCGGGGGCAGCAGCGACGGCGAGATGTACATCGCCATGGTCTCGAAGGGCTTCCAGCACCAGTTCTGGCAGGCCGTGAAGAAGGGCGCCGAGGACAAGGCGAAGGAGCTCGGCGTGAAGATCACGTTCGAGGGTCCTGCCGCCGAGACCGAGATCGCCGCGCAGCTGGAGATGCTGACCGCAGCGATTGACAAGAACCCGAGTGCCATCGCCTACGCCGCCCTCGACCCCGAGGCGTGCGTCGCCCCGCTCGAGCAGGCCAAGGCGAAGGACATTCCCGTCGTCTACTTCGACGCCCCCTGCAACGGCGACGTCGGGCTCAGCCTGTCGGCCACCGACAGCAAGGTCGCCGGTGCACTCGCCGCCGAGCACATGGCCGAACTGATCGGCGGCGAGGGCCAGGTCGCGATCGTCGGCCACTCGCAGATCAACTCCACCGGCGTCGAGCGTCGCGACGGCTTCGTCGACAAGATCGAGGCGGACTACCCCGACATCGAGATCGTCGACATCCAGTACGGTGACGGTGACCACCTCAAGTCGGCCGACATCGCCAAGACCCTGATCGCGGCCCACCCCGACCTCAAGGGCATCTACGGCACCAACGAAGGCTCCGCCATCGGTGTCGTGAACGCCGTGAACGAGCTGGGCCTCGAGAAGGGCAAGATCACGATCGTCGGCTTCGACTCCGGCGCCGCGCAGATCAACGCCATCAAGGACGGCACCATGGCCGGCGCGATCACGCAGGACCCGATCGGCATCGGCGCACAGGTCGTGCAGGCCGCGTACGACGCCGCCAACGGCAAGTCGGTCGAGAAGTTCTACGACACCGGCTCGTACTGGTACGACAAGACCAACATCGAAGACCCGAAGATCGCGGGCGTGCTCTACGAGTGACACCGCATCGTCGAAGAAGCCCCTCACCTTCGGGTGGGGGGCTTCTTCATGTCCGGGGTGTGCGCGTGCCGTGGTGTGGGCGTGCCGTGTGCGTATGCCGGATGCGGGTGCGTGTGCCCGGTGCGGGTGCATGTGCCGGATGTCGGGAGGACTCACGGATGCAGGAGCGGATGCCGGCGATTCCTCCGACATGCGTGCATTCTCCCGACAGGTGAGCAGGGCGGAGAGGCCGGGATCCCGCGGGCCGCCGCGTCACGGCGTGACGGCGTCAGAGGCGGCGGAGGAAGGTGAGCTGCGACGACGGTTCGACGATCAGCTCCTGCAGCGCCGCGTTGAAGGGCACTCCGGCGGGGGCGGCGATGTGCGCCTGGAACGCCGCTTCGTCGCGATAGACCTCGTAGACGAAGAAGCGGTCGGGGTCGTCGACGAGCCGGGTCGCATCGAAGACGACGTTGCCCTCCTCGGCGCGCACGACCTCGGCGAAATCGCGCAACAGGGCCGCCACACGGTCGCCCGCTCCGGGCTGGGCGGTGAAGGTGGCGTGCAGGATGGTCGGCTCGGACACGGTGTCTCCTCGGGGATGTCGGGCGTGGAGTCGGATGCTCATGGTCATGCTCGTGCGCAGGGGGAGAAGGTCACGGCTCGAGGGTCAGCAGGCGGGCAGGGGTGGTCACGAGCATCCGGTGCACGGCGTCGTCGCCGACGGCCGCGCGGAGGC
>NZ_JAGYWT010000111.1:0-6387 GCF_019279095.1 Microbacterium sp. BF1
CGTCGAGGCGACGCGCTACTATGGCCCGTTCCTGCCGCACGTCGGCTCGGCCACGACGACGTTTCTCGAGGAGCTGGAGGACGAGCTGAAAGACTCCGGCCGTTACCGGAGCTGGGACGTTTCAGTGGAGGACGTGTTCATCGGAACCGACGAGTCCGATTGCGAAGTCCGCGCGACCAGGTAGGAGCACGCATGGCTACTCCATCGTCAATCGGCCTGCAAGCGGCGGGCCTCCTCGCAACGCTCGGAGACCCCGACGCCGACCCTAATCGTTCGCACGCAGTCATCGTTACGGACCCTGTAGTGAACCCCGGATTTCTAGAGGCTTACGGGCCGTACGAGAACGCGGCCGAGGCGGCCGCAGCGCTCGAAGTCATCCGGGCCAAGATCGACATGGGCCGGCCTGGCGGGTGGGCGTGGACGTACACCGTCACACCGCTCCGATCGACCCCATAGGGCTACGGCGTGCGCTGTACCGGAGTGACCGCGGACGCCCAGACCCAGGCGCGGTACTCGGTGCCGCGGATCGAGAACACCACCCCGACGGCATCCGCCGTCCAGCGCGCCGCTACCGCGTCGACGAGCGCAGGTTTCAACCCGAACCGCACCCAGGCTCGCACCGGCTTGGGTCGAGGGTCGATCGTCACCGGCTCGGAGTCCAAGCGCAGCTCCTCTGGCGTGAGTGACTGCAAGGGGCCAGCGCTCACCACCGCCTGTTCCAAGATGCGCTCATTCATCAGACGGTCGTAGTGGTGCGCATAGCGCTTGTTGCTCCCGATGGCCGACTCCTCCCCGGCCAGGATGAGACTACCGTTATTCGAACATGTGTTCGATTTGCGCGGTTCTTTGCTTTGCCCCCGAGCGCATGTCAGTTACGATCCGGGAAGCTCTGGGGGGAGTGTCTATGACTGAGCGAGTAGCGGAACGGGTGCGCCGACTGCTGCACGAGAACCCGGAGCTTGAAATCCGGTTCACCGAGGCGATCACGCGGGATAGCTACTACCAAGGCCCCGTCGTGCTGTTCTTGCACCCCACGCACCAGGCCCTCGTCGACGAGCTGCGCGCCGAATCTGGCTGACACTGACGGACCGACGCGATCTTTCCAACTATTGCTTACGTCGTTGGAGATTCCGATGGCCGTCTATCAAGGCGTAACTAGGTGATTTCGTTGAGTTCAGGCACGAGCGATCTGTTGGATCACTTGGATGGCTACGGCGACGACGAGGGCGTTGTAGAAGAAGCTCACGATGCTGTGTGTGAGGACGAGCCACCGCATCCGCACGGTGGCCACGGTGGCGTCGGATGTCGCGAACGAGGTTCCGATCGTGAACGCGAAGTACAGGAAGTCCGCCAGGCCGGGATGTGTCGTGCGGGGGAATTCGAGCGCGGGATGCTCGGGGTCGCGGTGTTGGAGTGTTTCGTAGACCTGGGCGAAGCCGGTGTGGAGCAGGTGCCAGGACAAGATGATGCCGATCGCGGCCGCCACTCCGAGGAATACCGTTTCCCCTCGGGGAGCTTCGGCGGGAACGCGGATTGTGATCGCGAGAACGGCTGCGTTCACCCCGACGAGACTGGCCATGAGCGGTAGCACCCACGACAGTGTGTCTAGGGTTCCCGATCGGCGGCTTCCGTCTCGGCCGGTGATGCTGCGCCGCCAGGTGAGGATTGACCCGGTGAGGAGATATGCCGTCGCTAGTGCTTCCCACACGATCAGCACGACCACGCTTCCGGAGAGCACGTACCCCACTGCCACGAGCACGGTGACGAGTTCTGCGGCAGTGACGAGGTAGTCGCCCCAGCGGTGCGTTCCCTCGCGTGAGGGCCGCTCTACGTCCACGATCGCTTCCCCTCAAGATACGCCAGTCTCAGCAACCCTACAGCTTGGTTACCTTCCGGATGGTAACCTTTGGTTATGGGAACTGAGACACCGCATTCGATCATCGCCGCGGCCTTCGCGCAGCTGGAAGAGGGCGGGTCGGTGTCGTTGGATTCGGTCGCCCGCGCGGTCGGGTTGACGAAGCCCGGAGTGATGTATCACTACCCCACTAAGGAAGCCCTCATGCTCGCGCTGGTCGATTCGGTCCTGGACCGGTGGGAGAGCGAGCTCACCGCCCGACTCGGGGTTACTTCGTCCCAGGCGGGCCCGCATGATCGGATCCGCGCCTACCTGGACTGGTCGCTTTCCGGAGAGTTCAGCGAAACAGACCTGGTCGCGATGAGCGACCCGAAACTACGCCGCACCCTCACCCACCGGTGGACGGAGCGCCTCGCACCCTGGCTGACACTGCCGACCGATCTAGCCCCCGACGTGCGGGCGCGACTGATCGCCGCACGACTCCTCGCCGATGGCGGCTGGCTCGCCGACGCCACCAACTTCTTTCCCCCCACACCCGATGAACGCGCCCGCGTTCACCTCCTCGCCCACAACCTGATTAAGGAATAGCAAATGAAGAAATGGCTCCTGCTCGCTGGAGCGATTGTCAGCGAGGTCACGGCCTCGCTCGCCCTCCAAGCCGCTCAAGACCACCCCGCCTGGTACGTCGTCGTCGGCGTCGGCTACGTCGCCGCTTTCAGCCTCCTCGGCCTCGTTCTCCGGCAGGGCATGGCACTCGGTGTGGCCTACGGCATCTGGGGGGCGATGGGTGTGGCGCTGACCGCTATCTTCGCCGCGATCATCTTCGGCCAACCCCTCACCCTGATCATGATCCTTGGCCTGGTCCTCATCATCGGCGGCGTCCTCACCGTCGAAATGGGCTCCCAAGCTGCGATCCGCAAGCGGGAGGCGAACGCCTGATGGTCTGGCTCTTCCTCATCATCGCCATCATCCTCGAAGTCGGCGCCGCACTGTCCCTGCGGGTGGCCACGAATGGCAAGAAGCTGTTCTTCATCGCCGTGGTCATCGGGTACCTCGGTGCGTTCTTCTTCCTCGCACAGGTCCTCTCGCTGGGCCTTGGCATCGGTGTCGCCTACGGAATCTGGGCCGCGTCCGGCGTTGCGCTCACCGCGGTGGCCAGCAAGTTCCTGTTCAACGAGCCCTTCACCTGGGTGATGGCCGCCGGTATCGCGCTCATCATCGGCGGTGTCCTCCTGGTCGAGCTCGGTGCTGCCCACTAACCGGCCGAGCGCCGCCGTCCGACGGGCGTCCACAAATAGGATGCACGTTCGCCGCTTCCCCGCGAGCCTCGGCTCCCGCGGAGGCGGGAGGGGTGCGTTGTCCTCCGCTGGGCTTGCTGCGCATCCGTTCAGGTATGCGCTTATCGCCACCCTCGGCGTCGGGTGTGGGATGGCGATCCTGGCCGCGATCGGCGCCCTGGGAACCGTCCTCGTGTACATCGGACTAGCGTTCTTCCTGGCCATCGCCGCGGAACCGCTCCTCAGCTACGCGCAGCAGCGAAGAATGCCGCGGTGGGCGGCAGTTCTCACTATCGCCTTCATTCTCCTCGTCGGCACCGCGTTCCTCATCACTGTGATCCTTCCAGCAGTGTCCGAACAGGTCACGGCCGTCGCTAACCAGGCCTTTACGCTCGTGTCGGCGATCCCGGATCAGCCGTGGTTCCTCTGGCTGATCGGCATGATCGGGGATGGTCTGGACGTGAACAATCTGCTGGCGAACGCGACTGCTTTCCTCGCGAATCCAGATCAGCTCTTGAAACTCTCTGGTGGTCTGCTAGAGGTTGGCACCGGCATCATCGACGCCATCACTGGTGTGATCATCGTGACCGTTTTGACGATCTACCTCGCTCTCACCATGCCGGCCATCAAGGCGAAGGCGTACGAGCTGGTCGCGTACCGCGCCCGCCACCGAGTGAAGTCGATCGCGGAGGAAATTCTGCAGTCTGTTGGTCGTTTCGTCGGGGGACAGATCGTCCTCGCGTTCGTCAATGCGCTCGTAACGTTCATCGTGACCTCCGCGGCGGGAAGCCCAGCTCCTGCCCTCCTTTCTCTGATCGCCTTTATTGGTGCGCTCATCCCCGTTGTCGGGCCTGTCATCGGAGCGAGCATCGCGGCCATCATCACACTCGAGACGGGCCTGGTTCCGGCCATCGTCGTTGCCGCCATCCTGCTCGCCTACCTGCAAGTAGAGGCCTACGTACTCACGCCGCGCGTCATGGCCCGCGCCGTAGCCATGCCGGGAGCACTTGTTATCGTCGCTGCCCTCGGTGGCGCTGCCCTCGGCGGCATTCTCGGTGCCCTTGTCGCGGTGCCAATCGCCGCTGCTGGCATCACGATCGTCAACCGGGTCATCATCCCCCATCAACAAGCGGGTGTACCGCGGGTGGTGCGGCTCCGCCGCCGGGAGGATTCGGCAAGCTAGCGGGTACCTTCATGCGGGGTGTTGAGGGGGCGCATCAGCGCTAGCGCGAAGGTTCCCACTGCCGCGGCGGTGACTGCGATGAGAGTGACGGCGATAGGACCGTGGTCGAGGACAAGGCCGCCGAGGGTGGCTCCGGCTGCGACACCGAGGTTGAGGACGGTGACGACGATGCTTCCGGCCAGAGGTCGGAATGCGCTCGTGGATACGCGCATCACCCGGGTTTGCAGGATCGGGGGAAACGCGCCGACCGCGATTCCCCAGATCGCAACTCCGATGATGAACACGACCGGTTGCCCTGAGCTCAAAGCGAGCACGGCGAGACCAACCGTCACTAGAGTTGCCGCGGCGACGATCGCACCGCGTGGGTACCGGTCGGACGCGAAACCGGACCCGGCGATACCTACTGCCCCGCTCACTCCGAACACCAACAGCATCAAGGGGATCGTGGCACCGGGCAGCCTGCCCAACTGGGTGACTAGTGCCGTGAGGTAGGTGAAGACAGCGAAGTGCCCGACCAACACCAGCCCTCCCGCGATCGCTACCGCAATCACTCGGGAAGCGCTGCGATCCCACCCGCCGCCACCGGCAGGCATCGTTGACGGTACCTGCGGCAGGATGAGCCAGAGCACCGCGGCGGTCATAACAAGAGCCACAGATAGGCCGATGAAGATGGCCCGCCACCCCACCACATCGGCCAGAGCCGCCGCGATCGGTAGTCCGGCAAGGCCGGCGAGCGTGGGCCCAGCCAGGACGATCGCCAGCGCCCGTCCGAGCCGCTCGGCAGTGATGACGGAGGCGACGTAGGAAACGACGAGTGCCCAGAACAGGCCGTGCGCCGTCGCGGCGAGGATACGACCGGTAAGTGCGAGCGGGAGGCTAGAGGCGGTCGCGGTGAGCAGGTTCGCTGCCGCGATCACGATTAGACACGCTGCCAGCAGTGGCGTGCGGGGTAACCGGATCGTGAGCCGCACAAGTGGAATCCCCACGATCGCAATGGTGAGCGCCCAGGCGCTCACCAGCAACCCAATTGCTGATTCCGAGACGCCCAGATCGGCGCTCATTACCGGCAAGAGCCCAGATGGCAACATCTCGACCGTCACCGTCAGCAGCGTCGCCGCGGTCAGCACCGCCAGAATCGGCCAGGCCCGGTGCGGACCGGCGGTGCCGGGCAGGGGTAAAGACGTCGATCGTGTGCTCATGCGACTACGCTAAAGATTGACACCACTGTCAAGGTCAAGCCTGGTGCCCCAAGTCCCAGGCGAGAGAGATGAGCGGATGCGGATCGGTGAGATATCCCAGCGCAGTGCAGTCGCGCCCCGAATGCTGCGCTACTACGAAGCCCAGGGACTCCTCCAACCTGGACGACACCCCAACGGGTACCGCGACTACTCCGAATCCGATCTGAACCAGGTCGTCACGATCCGAGACCTCTCTCGCTCCGGTGTCCCGACGCGATTCATCAAGATTGTCCTCGACCGCCAGAGCGGCCAATCCGGATGGTCGAGCACCTGCGACGACATCCTCGCCCGCATGGTCACCGAACAGATCGACGACCTCGACACCAAGATCGCCTGCCTCACCACCAGCCGCGCAGCGCTGACCCAGTTCCTCCGCGAAACCCACGCCAACACCTAACGCAGCCATCGACGCGCCGCCTGGTAGTCCGGTACTCGGTCTCCTGTAGGAATCCGCAACGGACCGAAACTGATCGATTCCGGCACGAGCACCGACGGCATCCTGGCGACGTCGACACGCCGTGCCGAAACCCTGTGCCGAAACCCTTTTGTGCCGAAACATTCCATAGACCGTTTTCGGGAAATCCGATAGACTGGTAGGACGACGAAGGGAGCCCATCGTGGCTGAGACATTCACGGTCGAGGAGCAATGGCCGGAGCTGTTCGCGCAGCTCGACGCGACGCAGCGCGACAGCGTGCGCCAGGCTCTCGCCGCCGGATGGCACGAAGGGTTCACCCCGACCCGCGAGGACGTCGAGAACGTGACCGACTACACCCGCGGGGCGATTGACCTCGCGGAGTACCGTCGTCGCGGCCACGCTGCCGCTCGCCGCGCTG
>NZ_JAGYWT010000112.1:0-6381 GCF_019279095.1 Microbacterium sp. BF1
CGCCGGCAGCGGTTCAGCCGTCGCGACACTCGTTGAAAGGACCACACGCTACGTGGTCCTCGGCCATCTTCCGATTGAGCGCACTGCCGATGCTGTTCGCGACAGCCTCGTTACCGCGCTGCAGGGGCCCGTTCGTGCCGCTGATCGTCCCCGGTCGCAACATCTCCTCCGCGGACAGCGTGAAGGGTGCGGTGTACAACTCCGTCTGGGAGATGGACATCGCCGAGATCACGCCGGCCGGCTGAACGGACATCTCATGACGACAGTGGCGGTGCAGAGGCAGGCGCAGCGGCGCCGATCGCCTCTGCTCGGATACCTGCTGCGGCGGGCCGGCACCTCCCTGCTCCTGTTGGTGGGCGTGACGATCGTCACGTTCGCGCTCACCAACCTGGTGCCGGGAGACCCGGTCTCGGCCGCGCTCGGTGAGGGTGCGTCGCAGAACCCCGCGACGCGTGACGCGTTCATCAAGGAGCACGGTCTCGACCAGCCACTGTTCGTGCAGTACTTCATCTATATGGGGAACCTGCTGCGCGGGGACCTCGGCACGTCGCTGGTGACCGGACGCCCGGTCACCAGCGACCTCGCCACCGCGGTGCCGGCGACCATCGAGATCGCGATCGGGGCGATCATCGTCAGCCTCGCGGTCAGCATCGTGCTCGGTACGCTCGCCGCCTACCGTCGCGGACTCGTCACCGACCAGGTCATCCGCGTCGTGACGCTGGTCGGGCTCAGCGTGCCGACCTTCTGGCTGGCACTCGTCAGCTTCTACGTCTTCTTCCTCGAGCTGCGCATCGCACCGGGATCCGGCCGCATCTCCCCGTCGATCACGCCGCCGCCGCGCGTGACGGGGCTCTACACGGTCGACTACCTCCTGGGCGGCGACGCCGTCGGCTTCTTCGACGCCCTCGCCCACCTCGCGCTTCCCGTCATGGTGCTCTCGCTCGTGACCATCGGTCTGCTCACCCGTTTCATCCGCACCTCGGTGCTCGAGGTCCTCGGGAGCGATTACGTGCGCGCCGCCAGAGCCAAGGGGCTCCCGGCCATGCGGGTGATCCTCGACTACGTGCTGCGGGGAGCATCGCTGCCGATCCTCACGGTGGTGGGTGTCGCGTTCGGCGCTCTGCTGTCGGGCACGGTGCTCGTCGAGTCGGTGTTCGCCTGGCCGGGCCTGGGCACCTACGCCTACAACTCCGCCGCGAACCTCGACCTGCCGGGCATCATGGGCGTCGGTCTCGTGGTCGGCGTCATCTACCTCCTCATCAACTTCATCGTCGACCTGCTGTACGGCGTGCTCGACCCGAGAGTGAGGATCGCATGAGCCGCATCGCCGCCGCCTCCCCGGCCGGGCGCTTCCGCTTCCGCTGGCCCCGCGCCTGGCGCACGCCGCTGGGGATCATCGGCACCGTCATCGCCGGAGCCTGGATCATCGTGGCCTTCACCGCCCAGTGGTGGGTCCCGTACCCGCCGAACGCGCAGGTGCTGCCGCGCCTGCAGCCTCCGGGGATCGACACGCTCCTCGGGACCGACGGCAACGGACGCGACATCTTCTCCCGCCTGATGACCGGCGCCACCGTGAGCCTGCCGCTCGCCCTCATGCTCGTGATCGCGGCCATGATCATCGGCACGCTCATCGGAGCGCTCGCCGGGTACTTCGGCGGCTGGGTCGACGAGACGCTCATGCGCATCACCGACCTGTTCATGGCCTTCCCGACCGTGATCCTCGCGATGGTGGTCACGGCCTCGCTCGGCCCGTCGCTGTTCAACGCGGTGATCGCGGCGATCGTGGTGTCGTGGCCGCAGTACTCCCGTGTCACGCGCAGCATCGTGCTGGGGCTCCGCGGCCAGAACTACGTGATCGCGGGACGACTGCTCGGGCACTCGCCGGCACGCACGCTGTTCGTCGACATCCTCCCGAACATCGCCGGCCCCGTCCTGGTGCTGGCGACGCTCGACATCGGCGCGGCGATCCTCCTGCTCTCCGGACTCTCCTTCCTCGGTCTCGGTGCGCAACCGCCGACGGCCGAGTGGGGGTCGATGATCTCGGGTGCGATGCAGAACTTCGACGCCTGGTGGCTCGGGGTCTTCCCGGGTCTCGCGATCCTGACCGTGGTGCTGGCGTTCAACTTCCTCGGAGATGCGATGCGCGACGTGCTCGACCCGACAGCCGAGATCACGCACGAGAAGGCTGCGGAGCACAAGGCGTCGGCGGGGGTGGCCGCATGAGTGCCCAGAACGCTGTCGCACAGCAGGACGCGACGCTCAGCATCCGCGATCTGACGGTCGACATCGGGCGTCCGCTCGTCAAGGGTGTCTCCCTCGAACTCGAGGCGGGTCGCATCCACGGTCTGGCCGGAGAATCCGGGTCCGGCAAGACCCTCACCTCGCTCGCCGTTCTGGGACTGCTGCCGCGTCAGGCCCGTACCGGGGGATCGATCCTGCTCGGCGGCACCCGGGCATGCCTACGACTATCTGAACGAGTCGATCATTCAATGGCCTGACCAGAAGCGACTCTCCGCCTGGATCCGCGAGGCGGGCTGGGCCGAGGTCGCCTATCGCAACCTCACCTTCGGCATCGTGGCCCTGCACAGAGCGCGCAAGCCGGAGTGAACCTTCCGGGCGAAACCGTGACATCCGACGAAGGTAGGCTGGGAACGTGACTTCGAGCCACATCGCCCCGGGTTCGCGACTGGCGAGCCGTCTCGGCTTCAGCGATCGCGTCTTCATCGGTCCTGCCGCCCGACGTGTCGCGCGCGCCATCGAAGACGGGCTGGAGCTCGTCGAGACCGGACTGGCAGACGACGTCCGCGTCGCCGATCCACTGGCCGACGCCGCCAGCCGCTACCTGTACGAGGCCGGCGGCAAGCGCATCCGTCCGGTGCTCACGCTCCTCGCCGCACAGCTCGGCGACGGGAACACCCCCGAGGTCATCGACGTGGCCAAGGCGCTCGAGATCACGCACCTCGGCTCGCTGTACCACGACGACGTCATGGACGGAGCCGACCGCCGCCGCGGAGTACCCGCCGCCCACGCCGTGTGGGGCAACAACATCGCGATCCTCACGGGCGACATCCTGTTCTCCCGCGCCAGCCAGCTGATGTCCCGGCTGGGCGAACGCGCCATCCGGCTCCAGGCCGACACCTTCGAGCGACTCGTGCTCGGTCAGATGCATGAGACCCTGGGCCCGCAAGAGGGCGACGACCCCATCGAGTTCTACATCCAGGTGCTCGCCGACAAGACGGGTTCCCTGATCGCCGCGGCCACGCAGGGCGGCGTGATCTTCTCCAACGCCCCCTCGGAGTACGAAGAGCCGGTACGCGTGTACGGCGAGAAGATCGGCGTCGCGTTCCAGCTTCTCGACGACGTGATCGACCTCTCGGCGAAGCCGGAGGAGACGGGCAAGGTGCCGGGGACCGACCTGCGTGCGGGCGTTCCGACCATGCCCTACCTGCTGCTCAAGGCCGAGGGAGACGCGGACGCCATCGACCTCGCAGCCCGCATCGACGAGGGTGTGGCCCTCATCGCCGACGGAGCCGACCCCGCCATCCTCGACGGGCCGCTGGACGCGCTGCGCGACCACCCGGTGACGCAGAAGACCCTCGAGCTCGCGCACGCGTGGACCCGGGATGCCGTCGACGCTCTCCAGCTGCTCCCTCGCGGCACTGTGCGCGAGGCGCTGACCCGATTCGCTGAGACCCTCGCCGAACGCTCCAGCTGACTCTGTGCGTGCGGCCCGTCAGGGTTGCGCGCCCGCTCTGCGACGGCATACGAAAGGACCTCCCATGACCAAGCTCAGACTGGCCATCGTCGGTGCGGGCCCCGCCGGCATCTATGCGGCGGACATCCTGCTGAAGGCGGAGCGCAAGTTCGACGTCTCGATCGACCTCTTCGAGCAGCTCCCCGCACCGTACGGGCTGGTGCGCTACGGCGTCGCGCCCGACCACCCGCGCATCAAGGGCATCGTCAACGCCCTCCGCGACGTGCTCGACCGTGGTGACATCCGCCTGTTCGGCAACGTCCGCTTCGGCGAGGACATCACTCTCGACGACCTCAAGAAGCATTACAACGCGGTGATCTTCGCGACCGGGGCCATCCGCGACACGTCGCTGGACATCCCCGGCATCGATGCGGTCGCCTCGTACGGCGCTGCGGACTACGTCAGCTGGTTCGACGGCCACCCCGATGTTCCGCGTGAATGGCCGCTGGATGCCGCCTCGGTCGGCGTGCTCGGCAACGGCAACGTCGCCCTCGATGTCGCCCGCATGCTGGCCAAGCACGCGGAGGACCTGCTCGTCACCGAGGTGCCGGCCAACGTCTACGAAGGCCTCAAGGCCAGCCAGGTCACCGACGTGCACGTCTTCGGGCGTCGCGGACCGGCGCAGGTCAAGTTCACGCCGCTCGAGCTGCGCGAGCTCGGCGAACTGCGCGATGTCGACATGGTCGTCTACGACGAGGACTTCGACTACGACGACGCCGCGAAGGACGCCGTCGCCAGCAACAAGCAGGTGATGGTCATCGACCGCATCCTGCAGTCCTGGCGCAAGCGCGATTCGGTCAACAACGCCGGAGGCACGGCGTCGCGACGCCTGCACCTGCACTTCTGGGCGAAGCCGGTCGAGGTCCGCAAGGACGACAACGGTCGCGTCGCGGCCCTCGTGTACGAGCGCACCCGGCCTGACGGCCAGGGTGGCGCGGTCGGCACGGGAGAGCTGCGCGAGGTGCCCCTCCAGGCGCTGTACCGTGCCATCGGCTACTTCGGCTCGCCGCTTCCCGGTGTTCCCTTCGACAAGAAGCACGGTGTCATCCCGAACCGTGAGGGTCAGGTGCTCGCCAAGGACTCGAACGAACGCGTGCCCGGCATCTACGCGACCGGATGGATCAAGCGCGGCCCCGTGGGGCTGGCCTGTCGGGAGCTCGGGCGAATGTCGGGTGATCCGACGGCGATTCGTCCGACATCCGCCCGGACTCCCGACGGGTGGACGGCACCTCTGTTCCTGCACAGTCGATGCGTGAATCGAATCTGCCCGTATATCCGGATGCTCGGCCCCCGCCACGAGCACGGGAGGTGCAGGATCGACGGATGCTCAGTGCCGCTTTCGTGACCGCCCGACACGGCGGAGTCGTCCGGGGCACCCTGCTCCAGAAGTATGGGATCACTCGTCGGATGCGCGCGGACGAGGTGCGTGTCGGCGCGCTTCAGCGCGTGAGACCTGGGGTGTTCGCCGTGCCGGAGGCGAATGTGCACCTCGTGGAAGCCGCACGACACGGCGGTGCGCTCACCTGTGCACATGCGCTGCGACTGCACGGCGTATGGTGTCTCTACGACGAAGGTCCCGTTCACGTGTGGCTCGGCGGGCGAGGTCGTGCTCACCACGACGAGTGCGAATGCGTGGGGCACTACGACGCGGGTCGCGCGGGCGTCGGACTCGCACCGCTCGAAGAGGTGCTCGTCCATGTTTACCGTTGCGGTGGTGACGAGGCGTTCTTCGCCGCGCTCGAGTCGTCGCTCACGCAGCGGCTGATCTCCGAGGCCGCACGCCGACGAATCCGGAGTCGACTGCCGGCTCGGGCGCACTGGCTCGTCGATCTGGCCAGATCGGATGCCGACAGCGGGCTCGAGTCGCTGCTGCGGCTGCGGCTGCATGTGCACGGGATCAGGCTGGATTGCCAGGTGACGATCCCGACCGTGGGGAGGGTCGACTTCGTGGTCGACGACAGGCTCATCCTCGACGCCGACGGCAAGGGCAACCACGCGGGCTCTGCGCACCGCCACCGGGATCTGGTGAGGGATGCCGCGGCGTCGGCGCTGGGGTACGAGACGCTGCGATTCGACTATGCACAGATCGTGCATGCCTGGCCCACCGTCGAGGCTGCCGTGATCGCCGCCGTCGTGCGTTTGCGCGAGCGCGGCTGACGTGGGCGCTGGTCCCGGCCCGTCCCTCCCCTCGACCTCGACGCGTGCGCTTGTCGGGAGATCGTCCGGATGTCGGGAGGAAACAGCCCCCACACGCCGGTCCACGAGCAATCTCCCGACAGATGTGCAGGGAGTGCGGGTGTGCCGGGGAGCGGGGAGCGCGGGGTGTGCGGGTGTGCGGGTGTGGGGGTGTGGGGGTGTGGGGAGCGAGGAACGAGGGCGCGAGGCCCCGCGCGACTGTGCGGGGTTCTCACGCCTCCGCGGGGGCGTCGCCGGTCGTCGCCGGGTTCATGGGGATGCGGACGGTGAAGGTCGTGTCGCCGGGCTCGCTGGTCACGGTGATGAGGCCGTGGTGGCCCTCGACGATGGCCTTCGCGATCGCGAGTCCGAGGCCCGTGCCGCCGGTCTGCCGGGCCCGCGAGCTGTCACCGCGGGCGAAGCGGGCGAAGAGCTCGTCGCGGATGGCGGGG
>NZ_JAGYWT010000113.1:0-6367 GCF_019279095.1 Microbacterium sp. BF1
ACGAACTCGGCGACCGCCGCGCCGACCACCGCGAGCGGCAGGGCGATGCGGAGCCCTACGTGTTCGCAGGGCTCCGCATCGCCCTGCGAACACGTAGGGCATGCTGCCGGGGAAGCGCAGCTCGCGGAAGATCTCCCACCGCGAGGCGTGCAGCGTCTTGAAGACGTCGAGCGCCTTCTGGTCGACATCGCGCAGACCCGCCAGCGAGTTCACGAGCATCGGGAAGAAGACCACGAGCCCGGTCACGATGAACTTCGGCACCATGCCGAAGCCGAAGGCGACCACCAGCGCCGGGGCGATCGCCACGATCGGGGTCACCGTCACGATGATCACGAGCGGCATCACGGCCCGCTCGATGATCTGGAACTCGGCCATGATCACGGTCAGCAGGAAGCCGGCCAGGATGCCGGCGGAGGCGCCGACCACGACCTCGAGCAGGGTGACGAGGAAGTTCGACCAGTACATGCCGGCATCGTCGACGAGGCTCGTGCCGATCGCCTCCAGCGTCGGGAGCACGTATGGGTTGGTCCAGGCCACGACCTGCCACAGCAGCGCGGCGATCACGAAGGTGATGAGGGTGGGTCCCCAGGATCCCCAGCGCAGCCACGGCGGGATGCCACGGCGCGGCTGGGCCTTCAGGCGGGCGGTCGCGAGGGTCGCGGTCGTGTCTCTCATCGTCAGCTCAGACATGGGCCTTCTCCGTCTGCGCGCGCAGCGCATCGCGCACGACTGCTTCCATCTCGCGGAACTCCTCCGTGGCATACGACTGCTCGTCGCGCGGCCGCGGCAGGTTCACGTCGATCACCTGAGCGATGCGCCCCGGGTGGGCTGCCATCACCACGATGCGGTCGGAGAGCATGATCGCCTCCGGCACCGATGCGTGACGAACATGACGGCCTTGCGGTTGGACTGCCAGAACTCCAGCAGGGCGATGCGCTGCAGGTCGCGGTTCATCTCGTCGAGGGCCGAGAACGGCTCGTCCATCAGCATGATGGCCGGGTCGAACACGAACGCCCTGGCGATCGCGGCACGCTGCTGCATGCCGCCGGAGAGCTGACCGGGGTACTTTTTCATCGCCTGTCCGAGTCCGAAGGTCGCCAAGAGCTCGGCGGGATCGCGCAGTGCGCGTCCGGAGTTCGCCTTGGCGTTGATGCGCACCGGCAGCTCGACGTTCTCGCGCACGGTCTTCCACGGCAGCAGCGCGGGCGACTGCGGCACGAGGCCGATCTTCTTGTCGCGCGAGGCCGCGGTGACGCTCTCGCCGTCGATCGTGACGGTGCCGGAGTCGGCGTGGAGAAGACCGGCGACGACCTTGAGCAGCGTGGACTTGCCGCAGCCGCTGGGGCCGATCACCGACACGAACTCGCCCATGCCGATCGTGAGGCTCACATCGTCGAGCACCGTGACCTTGGCGCCGTCCGCCCCGAAGGACTTCGAGACGTTCCTGACCTCGACGCCTGCTCCCTGTGCGACCGACATCACTTCGCCGGCCATGTGAGGGTGTCACCGTCGTAGAGGTCGGCGTCCATCATGTCCGCGATCGCCGGGTTGGTCATCTTGACCATCTCGACCTTCGAGACGTCGACACCGGCCTCATCGAGCATGGCCGAGGCGATCGGGGTCAGATTGATGAAGTAACCGAGCGATCCGCCCTCGAGGTCCTTGAGGCTCTCGAGCCTCTCGTTGCCGAAGATCGAGAACGGCGGGGTGGTGCCGTAGGTGGCGACCGCCGTGAGGTTCTTGCTGTTCGCCGCGGCCAGCATCACATCGGATGCGGAGCCGAGGGCGGTGAACTGCGCCTGACCGGAGGCGACGAGCTGCTGCCCGTTCGCCCCGGAGGCGTTGATCTCCACATCCAGGCAGAGATCGTCGAAGTAGCCCAGCTCCTCGGCGAGGAACACGTCGAGCTGACCGGCGCTGGCGGAGTAGCCGTAGCCGGAGATGTAGGTGATGGTGCCGGCATCCTGATTCCGCTTGCAGGCGTCGGTGTCGCTCGCACTCGTGGGGGCGGTATCGCCGCCTGGCGTCTGCGCGGAGCATGCTCCGAGCGTCAGCGTGGCGGCGAGAACGCACGTCAGGGTGGCAGTGATGCGGAATCGGGTTTCCGCAGAGGAAGTAGCCATGAGGGTCCCTTCTCGGCCGTTCGTCATTGATGGCTCGATGAAAGTAACATAGTCAAGATTGACTAAGCAAGATCAAACTAACTTTTGACGAACGGCGGGAGCGGGCTCCCGCACTCAGCGAGGGGCGTGCGCCTCCAGGAACTCATACACGTCGGTCGTGTCGACGCCGGGGAAGGCCCCGGTCGGCAGTGTCGCCAGCAGCGTGCGCGGAGTCTTCACGTTGGGCCAGGAGTTCTCGCGCCAGCGGTCCTCCAGGTCGGCAGGTGCCCGCCGGCAGCACACCTCGACCGAGTGCTTCGAGACGCCGCGGTGCGAGGTGTCGCGCCCTACGAACCACTTCGTGTCGTCGAAGCGCACCCCGACGCTCACCGAGTGCAGCCCCTCGCTCGAGGACTCGACCCGCGCCGTGCACCAGTACGTGCCGTTGCCGGTGTCGGTGTACTGGTAGTACGGGTTGAAGCGGTCATCCTCATCGAACACCACGCGCGAGGTCCACCGGCGACAGCACATCTGGCCTTCGATGGCCCCGAGGCGGTCGGTTGGGAAGTTCACGTCGTCGTTCTCGTACGCCTTGGTGATCGTGCCCGACTCGTGCACCTTGAGGAAGTGCACGGGGATGTCGAGGTGTCGTGTGGCGAGGTTGGTGAAGCGGTGCGCCGCCGTCTCGTACGACACCGAGTACGCATCGCGCAGGTCCTCGATCGAGATCGCCTTGCGCTGCTTGGCGTCCATCAGGGCGGGGACGACATGCGCCTCCGGGATGAGGAGGGCACCGGTGAGGTAGTTGGTCTCCACGCGCTGCCGCAGGAACTCGGCATAGCTGCGCGGTTCGGAGTGTCCGAGGATGCGGCTCGAGAGCGCCTGCAGCACCGCGGTGCGGGCATCGCCCTTCGCTGGCACGCTGCTCGACAGGTAGAGCCGGCCGTTCGCGAGGTCCGCGACACTGCGCGTGGTCTGCGGCAGGTCGGGGGCGTAGTGCAGGGTGAAGCCCAGATGCGCCGCGATCTCGGACGCCGTGCGCTGCGTCAGAGGACCGCCCGGATGGCCGACCGCGGCCAGGATCTCGGCGGCCTTCGCCTCGAGATCGGCGAAGTGGTTGTCCTGTCGCCGCATGAGGTGCCGCAGCTCGACGTTGGCCCGCCTCGCCTCCTCCGGCGTCGCGGCCCGCTCATCCTTGAGCCGATCGATCTCGCCGTGCAGGGCGAGCAGGGCCTTCAGAGCATCCGTCGGCAGGCTCTTCGCGATACGGAACGGCTCGATGCCCAGCGCCTGGAACGTCTGGCCCTTCATCGCCCGCTCGAGGGCGATCTCGACCGCGCTGCGCTCATCGAGCGGCTCACCTTCCAGCAGCGCATCGATCGTGACCCCGAGCACGCGGGCGATCGCCTGCAGCTGCGTGAGCTTGGGCTCGCGCTTGCCGGTCTCGATCATCGACATCTGACTGGGCGCCCGATCGACGGCGGCGGCCAGGTCGTCGAGGGTCATCCCCTTCGCCGTACGGAGCTGGCGGATGCGCCGGCCGATCGTGAGGGCGTCGGTCTCTTTTGCAGCGTCGATGGTGCTCATGCGGCCGATTCTGTCACAGAAACAGAATTTTGCCCGATCTTCGCTCCCAGATCGGTCGCTGGGGCTTCCGAACTTCACGCACAGTGGAACCACGCCACACCGGCACAGCCGCCGGATCCACCGAGGAGACACCATGACGAACACCGCCCACACCCCGACGCCCCGCCCCGCCGGTCTGCGAGCCGGCGACCAGGTTCAGACGGCCGCCGAGCTCCAGGAGATCTGGGACACCGACCCGCGCTGGGACGGCGTCGAGCGCACCTACTCGGCAGAAGACGTCATCCGCATCCGCGGCTCGGTCCGCGAAGAGGCCACGCTCGCCCATCGCGGCGCCGACAACCTCTGGAACCTCCTGCACACCGAGGACTACGTCCGGGCGCTCGGCGCGTACACCGGGGGCCAGGCCGTGCAGCAGGTGCGGGCGGGACTGAAGGCCATCTACCTGTCCGGATGGCAGGTCGCCGCCGACGGCAACCTCGCCGGTCAGACCTACCCTGACCAGTCGCTGTACCCCGCCAACTCCGTGCCGGCCGTCGTGCGTCGCATCAACAACGCCCTCATCCGCCAGGACCAGCTGGAGCACGCCGAAGGCGAGACCACACAGGACTGGCTCGCACCGATCGTCGCCGACGCGGAGGCCGGTTTCGGCGGACCGCTGAACGCCTACGAGCTCGCGCAGTCGCTCATCCAGTCCGGTGCCGCGGGCATCCACTGGGAAGACCAGCTGGCCAGCGAGAAGAAGTGCGGCCACCTCGGCGGCAAGGTGCTCGTGCCCACGCAGCAGCACATCCGCACCCTGAACGCCGCTCGCCTCGCGGCCGACGTGGCGGGAGTGCCGACCGTCATCATCGCCCGCACGGATGCCCTCGCCGCCGACCTGCTCACCAGCGACGTCGACGAGCGGGACCAGCAGTTCACCACCGGCGAGCGCACCACGGAAGGGTTCTACCGGATCCGTCCCGGCATCGAGTCGGTCATCAGCCGCGGACTCGCCTTCGCCCCGTACGCGGACCTGCTGTGGGTCGAGACGGGAGAGCCGGACATCGAGCTCGCTCGCAACTTCGCCGCGGCGATCCACGCCGAGTTCCCCGGCAAGCTCCTGGCCTACAACTGCTCGCCGAGCTTCAACTGGAAGAAGCACCTGTCGGACACCGAGATCGCGACGTTCCAGCAGGAGCTGGCCGACCTGGGCTACAAGTTCCAGTTCATCACCCTGGCCGGCTTCCACGCCCTGAACTACTCGATGTTCGACCTCGCCCGCGGCTACGCCGATCGCGCCATGACCGCCTATGTCGAGCTGCAGGAAGCCGAGTTCGCCGCGGAAGCAGACGGGTACACCGCCACCAAGCACCAGCGCGAGGCGGGCACCGGCTACTTCGACGTCATCTCCACCGCGCTCAACCCCGACAGCGCGACGCTCGCCCTCGCCGGCTCCACCGAAGCCGCGCAGTTCCACTGATCCCCACTTTCTCGTCCCCGTCTCGCCGACACCCATCGGCGCCGTCGAGACCCACCGCCGCGATCGCCTGCAGCGATGGGTCTCGACGACCACCGTGGGTCTCGACGGAGCCGAAGGGGACCACCACGCAAAGGACTCACGATCATGACCACTCCCACCACCACGGCTCCGATCCAGACGACCCAGCAGGGTCCCGCGATCGAGGTCACCGGCCCCCTCCGCGACCGCTACGAGGAGATCCTGACCCCGTCGGCGCTCACTTTCCTCACCGAGCTGCACCACCGATTCGCCGCGCGTCGCCACGACCGTCTGGCCGACCGGATGCGTCGCCGCTTCGAGATCGGCAACGGGCACGACCCCCAGTTCCGCGACGACACGGCACACATCCGTGAGGATCGGGACTGGCGGGTGGCCGGCGCCGGCCCCGGACTCGAGGACCGTCGCGTCGAGATCACCGGGCCGACCGACCCGAAGATGACGATCAATGCGCTGAACTCCGGCGCGCGGGTGTGGCTCGCCGACCAGGAGGATGCCACGAGCCCCACCTGGAAGAACGTGATCGAGGGGCAGCTGTCCCTGCGCGATGCGATCCGCGGCGAGCTGTCGTTCACCTCGCCGGAAGGCAAGGAATACCGCGTCACGGCGGAGCGCACACCCACGATCGTGATGCGCCCTCGCGGCTGGCACCTGCCCGAGAAGCACATCGCCTTCATCGACCGCGCCGGTCGTCGCACGTCGGCATCGGGATCGCTGGTCGACTTCGGCCTCTACTTCCTGCACAACGCGCAGGCGCTGATCGACGGCGGCCGCGGGCCGTACTTCTACATCGCCAAGATCGAGTCGAGCGAGGAGGCGAAGCTGTGGGACGACGTCTTCTCGTTCAGCGAGGAGTACATCGGCATCCCGCACGGCACGATCCGCGCGACCGTGCTGATCGAGACCCTGCCGGCCGCCTTCGAGATGGACGAGATCCTCTACGAGCTGCGCGACCACTGCGCGGGACTGAACGCCGGCCGCTGGGACTACATCTTCTCGATCATCAAGAACTACCGCGGCCGCGGGGCGCGCTTCGTGCTCCCCGACCGCAGCGAGGTCACGATGACGGTGCCGTTCATGCGGGCGTACACCGACCTGCTCGTGCAGACCTGCCACAAGCGGGGCGCCTTCGCGATCGGCGGCATGAGCGCGTTCATCCCGAACCGGCGCGACCCCGAGGTGA
>NZ_JAGYWT010000114.1:0-6349 GCF_019279095.1 Microbacterium sp. BF1
CACAGGACGCCGACGCTGGTCGAGCAAGCCGGTCTGACGGGCGAGGGTCTCCCCCTGCGCGATCACACGCACCGCCCAGCGGGCGCCGTCGTTCGCTGTGCTCGACTGCACCTGGGCGATCTCGGGTCGCACACCGTAGATCTCGGCGAGGTCACGCGCGACGCGGCGCGCGAGAGTCTCGGCATCCACCTCGGCCTCCACGGCCACACGACCGGCGATCGAATGCAGACCGCCGGCGAACCGGAGGATGGCGGTCACTTCCGCGACTCGCACCGTCGGGGGTGCATTGCGGATACTGACCAGCTCGGCCTTGACGTCGGTGGTTAGTGCCACGACACTCCTTCACGTTCACGCGCCGGATCGCGACGCAAACGTCCAGCTTACTCGGCCGGGCGGCCCACTACTCTCGGCCGAGGTCCCGGTGACGGACGTTCACGGCGACGCCGGGGATCGCGGCCAGACGGCGGCCCAACTCCTCCGACATCGCCACGGAGCGGTGCTTTCCCCCCGTGCAGCCGATCGCGATCGTCGAGTGGCTCTTGTTCTCGCGCTGATATCCCTCGAGCACCGGCGCCAAAGCCGCGGAGTACGCATCCAGGAATTCCATCGCGCCGTCGCGGGAGAGCACGTAGTCCCGGACCTCCTCGTCCTGGCCCGTCAAGCCTCGAAGCTCCTCGTTCCAGAACGGGTTCGGCAGGAACCGCATGTCGGCGACGATGTCGACATCGGTCGGCAGCCCGTACTTGAACCCGAAGCTCAGCAGGGTGACGCGATGGCGCGCCTGGCCCTCCTCCGAGAAGATGTCGGAGACCTGGGTCGCGAGCTGGTGGATGTTGAGGGTCGAGGTGTCGATGACGAGGTCGGCCGCTTCGCGAATCGGCGCGAGCCGGGCACGCTCGATGCGGATGCCGTCCAGCAGGGTGCCTTCGCCCTGCAGCGGATGCGGTCTGCGCACGGACTCGAATCGACGCACCAGCACGTCGTCGGACGCGTCGAGGAAGAGCACCCGCACGGAACCCCGCGAACGCAGCGCACGCGCCACCCCGGGGAAGTCATCGAAGAGATTGCGGCCGCGCACATCGACCACGGCCGCGACCTTCGGAAGAGCGGTGCCGCCCATGTCGGTCAGATCCAGCAGCGGACGCAGGATCTGCGGGGGCAGGTTGTCGACCACGTACCAGCCGAGATCCTCGAGTGCGTTCGCCACCGTCGTCCGACCCGCGCCGGACATTCCCGTGACGATGAGGAACTCGCCCTTTTCCCCGTCAGCCATTGCTCAGTGCTCCCTCTCCCCCTCGGCCTCCAGCCTAGCGAGTGGACAGGTGCGTGTGGATGTTCTGAGCGAGCACGGGACCGATTCCCTGGACTTCTTCGATCTGCCCCGGCTCGGCCGCACGCAGAGCGGTGACCGAGCCGAAGTGCTTGAGCAGCACCTTGATGCGCGCGGCGCCGAGCCCCGGCACCTCGGCGAGCACCGAACCGATGTCGTTTCGCCGCTTCTTGCGCTGATGTGTGATCGCGAACCGGTGCGCCTCGTCGCGCAGACGCTGCAGCAGGTAGAGCGCCTCACTCGTGCGGGGCAGGATCACGGGGAAGTCGTCTCCGGGGAGCCAGACCTCTTCGAGTCGCTTGGCGATGCCGCAGACCGCGATCTCGGTGTGTCCGGCATCGCGCAGCGCTCGCGCCGCAGCTTCGACCTGCGGTTGGCCGCCGTCGACCAGGAGCAGCTGAGGCGGGTAGGCGAAACGGGGCTTGCGGCGCACCGTCGCCTCGCCGACGTCTTCCGCGACGACCTCGTCGGTCGTCGGGTCGATCGTCTCCGACTCGTCAGGACGATCGAGGTAGGCGAGCCGACGACGGAGCACCTGGTACATCGAGTCCGTGTCGTCCGTGGTCTCGGCGATGTTGAACGATCGGTACTGATCTTTGCGGGGCAGCCCGTCTTCGAAGACCACCATCGACGCCACGACATTCGTGCCGCCCAGGTGCGAGATGTCGAAGCACTCGATGCGCAGGGGCGCCTCGTCCATGCCGAGCGCCTCCTGCAGGTCTGTGAGTGCCTGGGTGCGCGCGACATAGTCGGTGGTGCGACGGGTCTTGTGCCGGATGAGCGCCTGCTGCGCGTTCAGAGTCGCGGTGCGCATGAGGTCGGCACGCTGACCGCGCTGTGCGACCGCGATCTCGACCTTCTTGCCCCGACGCTCGCGCAGCCACTCCTCGAGCTCCGCGGCGTCGTCGGGCAGGGTGGGGACCAGGATGCGCCGCGGAACGTCCTGTGCCTCGCCGTAGGCCTGCTGCAGCACCTGCTCGACGAGCTCGCCGCTGGAGATGTCGATCTCCTTCTCGATCGTCAGCGCGCGCACACCGCGCACTCTGCCACCGCGGATCACGAAGTGCTGCACCGCAGCGGCCAGCTCGTCCTCGGCGATGCCGAACAGGTCGGCATCCTCGTCACTGGGGAGCACGAGTGCGCTCTTGCCGAGTACCGCCTCGATCGCGGAGAGCTTGTCGCGATACTTCGCCGCCGCTTCGTAGTCCATCGCTGCGGAGGCCGCCAGCATCCGCTTGGTGAGTTCACGGGTGAAGCGCTCGTCGCCACCGGCCATGAACGCGACGAAGTCGTCGACCATGGCGCGGTGCTCCTCGATGCTCACCGTCATCGAGCACGGACCACCGCACTTGCCGATCTGTCCTGGGAAGCACGGCCTGCCCGTCTGCATGGCGCGCCGGTAGCTGGAGTCGCTGCACGTACGGATCGGGAACGCCTTGACCATCAGATCGATGGTCTCGTGCACCGCCCACACCTTCGGGAACGGGCCGAAGTACCGCGCCCCCGGGATCTTCCGGTTGCGGGTCACGATCACGCGGGGCGCTTCGTCCGCGAGCGTCACCGCCATGAACGGGTACGACTTGTCGTCTTTGTAGCGCACGTTGAAGGGCGGATCGAACTCCTTGATCCACATGTACTCGAGCTGCAGCGAATCGACGTCGGTCGGCACGACGGTCCACTCGACGGAGGCCGCGGTGGTCACCATGCGCCGCGTGCGCTCGTGCAGCGTGCGCAGCGGCGCGAAGTAGTTCGAGAGGCGCTGACGAAGGTTCTTCGCCTTGCCGACGTAGAGCACCCGACCGGCGGCGTCGCGGAAGCGGTACACGCCGGGGTCGGTGGGGATCTCCCCCGGCCTCGGCTTGTACGACAGGACGTCGGCCATCAGCTGGCCTTCCGCGCGGAGCGCCCCTCACCCAGGATCTCGGAGAGGAACAGACCGGTGTGACTCTCCTCGATGCGCGCGATCTGCTCCGGTGTGCCCGTGGCGATGATCTGTCCGCCGCCGGAACCGCCCTCGGGTCCGAGGTCGATCACCCAGTCGGCCGACTTGATCACATCGAGGTTGTGCTCGATGACGATGACCGTGTTGCCCTTGTCGACCAGACCGCCCAGCACCTCGAGGAGCTTGCGGACGTCTTCGAAGTGCAGACCCGTCGTCGGCTCGTCGAGCACGTAGATGCTGCGCCCGTTGCTGCGGCGCTGAAGCTCGGTCGCCAGCTTGACGCGCTGCGCCTCACCGCCCGAGAGCGTCGTCGCCGACTGGCCGAGCCGCACGTAGCCGAGCCCGACGTCGACGAGCGTCTTCATGTAGCGGTGGATCGCCTGGATGGGCTCGAAGAAGTCGGCTGCCTCCTCGATCGGCATCTCGAGCACCTCGGCGATGTTCTTGCCCTTGTAGTGCACGGCGAGCGTGTCGCGGTTGTAGCGCTTGCCGTGGCAGACCTCGCAGTCGACGTACACGTCGGGCAGGAAGTTCATCTCGATCTTGATGGTGCCGTCGCCGGAGCATGCCTCGCAGCGGCCGCCCTTGACGTTGAAGCTGAACCGGCCGGGCTGGTAGCCACGGACCTTCGCCTCCGGCGTCTCGCTGAACAGTGTGCGGATGCGGTCGAACACACCCGTGTAGGTGGCCGGGTTCGACCTCGGCGTACGGCCGATCGGCGCCTGGTCGACATGCACGACCTTGTCGAGGTTGTCGAGTCCGGTCACCCGTGTGTGCTTGCCGGGAACGGTGCGCGCACCGTTGAGCCGCGATGCCAGCACCTGGTAGAGGATGTCGTTGACGAGCGAGGACTTGCCGGAGCCGCTGACCCCGGTGACCGCGGTGAGCACGCCGAGCGGGAAGTCGGCCGTGACGTTGCGCAGGTTGTTCGCACGAGCGCCCACGACGCTCAGCATCCGCTTCTTGTCGATCTTGCGCCGCTTCGCCGGCATGGGGATCTCGCGGCGACCGGAGAGGTACTCCCCCGTCATCGACGCACGGTCCTCGAGCAGGGCCGAATAGGGCCCGGAATGCACGACCTCGCCGCCGTTGACGCCGGCGCCGGGGCCGATGTCGACGACCCAGTCCGCCGCTTCGATGGTCTCTTCGTCGTGCTCGACCACGATCAGCGTGTTGCCGAGGTCGCGCAGCGCGAGCAGCGTCTCGATCAGACGGCGGTTGTCACGCTGATGCAGACCGATCGACGGTTCATCGAGCACGTAGAGCACCCCGGTCAGGCCGGAGCCGATCTGCGTCGCCAGGCGGATGCGCTGGGCCTCTCCGCCCGAGAGGGAGCCCGCCGAGCGACTGAGGTTGAGGTAGGACAGACCGACCTGCAGCAGGAAGTCGAGACGGAGACGGATCTCGCGAAGCACCTGCGCGGCGATCTTCGCCTCACGGTCGGTGAGCGTGAGGGTCTCCATGAAGGCGCGCGCGTCGGCCAGGCTGAGATGCGAGACCTCGGCGATCGAGTGACCGTGCACCTGCACGGCGAGGACCTCTGGCTTGAGACGGTTGCCGTCGCACACCGGGCATGGCACCTCGCGGAGGTACTCGCCCCAGCGGTTGCGCTGGTTGTCGGACTCGGCCTGCAGGTACTGCCGCTCGATGTACGGCACCACGCCCTCGAACCCGGATGTGTACCGCATCTCTCGGCCGTAGCGGTTCTTCCACTTGACGGAGACCTTGTAGTTCTCGCCGCGCAGCACCGCGTTCTGCACATCGGAGTGGAGTTTGCGCCAGGGGGTGTCCAGCGAGAAGTCGAGGTCGTTCGAGAGCCCCTCCAGCAGGCGTTCGTAGTACTGGAACAGCCCCTTGCCCTGAGTGGTCCACGGGATGATGACACCTTCGCGGATCGAGAGGTCTTCATCGCCGAGCATCAGGTCGACGTCGACAGACATGCGCGTGCCGAGTCCGGAGCAGGCAGGGCAGGCGCCGAAAGGCGCGTTGAACGAGAACGTGCGCGGTTCGATCTCGGTGAGCGTGAGCGCGTGCCCGTTCGGGCACGCCAGCTTCTCGGAGAAGGTCTGCCAGGCGTCGTCGCCTTCGCCGTCGACGTAGTTGATCTGCACCACGCCGCCGGCGAGGCCCAGAGCGGTCTCGACCGAGTCGGTGACGCGTCCGAGGATGTCGTCGGAGGCGACGAGACGGTCGACGACCACCGCGATGTCGTGCTTGTAGCTCTTCTTCAGCGTGGGCGGCTCGGCCAGCTGGATGAGCTCGCCGTCGACGATCGCGCGGGAGTATCCCTTCGCGCCGAGTTCACGGAAGAGGTCGACGAACTCGCCCTTCTTCTGCGACACGATCGGCGCGACGACCTGGTAGCGGGTGCGCTCGGGAAGCTCCATGAGCTGATCGGCGATCTGCTGCACGGTCTGACGCTGGATCCGCTCACCGCATTCGGGGCAGTGCGGGATGCCGATTCGCGCCCAGAGCAGACGCATGTAGTCGTAGATCTCGGTGATCGTGCCGACGGTCGACCGCGGGTTGCGGTTCGTCGACTTCTGATCGATCGAGACGGCGGGGCTCAGTCCCTCGATGAAATCGACGTCCGGTCGATCGACCTGACCGAGGAACTGGCGCGCGTACGCGCTCAGCGATTCGACGTAGCGACGCTGCCCCTCGGCGAAGATCGTGTCGAACGCCAGGCTGGACTTCCCCGATCCGGACAAGCCGGTGAACACGACGAGCGAGTCGCGCGGGATATCGATGTCGACGTTCTTGAGGTTGTGGACGCGGGCACCGCGGACACTGAGTTTTCCGGAGGAGGCAACGGGGACGATGGGCACCGAACAAGTCTACGAGGGGCCACGGACATTGGCTCCGCGAGGACGCTGACCCACACCTCAGTCCTGTACCTGAGGCACCTTCCGCGGAGCATCCGACCTCCGCACGGCTCGCACCGCGAGCATGGTAGGTCCGCTCAATCCAAGTCACGATCGCGATGCGTAGTTCCTCGCGAGTGGCCCAGGAGCGCCGGTTCAGGACGTTCTTCTGCAGCAGGCTGAAGAACGATTCCATTGCCGCGTTGTCGCCGC